>JAKPOE010000162.1 GCA_029548025.1 Spirochaetota bacterium | reverse complement strand
GAAAAGCCAGAGAAGGCTATTAGCTTTAAAAAAGGCAAATGGGGATGTGTGATGTGGCTGTTAGCGTCGGCAGCTAAAGGAAAAGTAGCAGTATGCGACAGAGAAACCTATGGCTGCTGGGGTGGAGGCGTAGGTCTTGGTTTTGGGAATCAGTATCACAACTTTCCAGGTGGCATTCAATGTTTTTATTATTTTCTTGCAGAAGGCAACAATAATTGGGAAACAGGCAGGATGGTTGCAAAAAAATTGGAATCAGTGACAAGGCATGACTTTATAGACGATTTTATGAATGGGGAGCGATATGTAAAATCGCATGAACTGGTGGAAAAATTTATTGAAAGCCTGCCCATCATAGATATTCCCAACACATACGTGGTTTTTAAGCCGTTAGATAATATAGATGTACCCATTGAAGAACCAAAAGTAGTGGTATTCATTGGCAATCCCCATCAAATATCTGCTCTTACGGTACTGGCAAATTACTATAGAGAAGGTTCTGAAAATGTTGCAGTCCCCTATGCTGCTGGATGCCAGCAGATAGGCATATTGGCCTATAAAGAGGCACAGTCTAACAATCCACGTGGAATACTGGGACTTACCGATATTTCAGCCCGTAAAAATGTTAAAAATCAACTGGGTGATGATGTCATGACCTTTACCGTGCCATGGAAGATGTTTATGGAAATGGAAGAACATGCTGAAGGGAGTTTTTTGCAAAGAAAAACAATTGAAGCCTTGAAAGGTTAATCTTCCACCTTCCGGCAAATATTATTGTTACCTGAAACGATGTGATACCAATGGGATTAGCTATAGCCACCATTATGAGATGACAATAGCTGACGGCAGCTAATTATTGGGATTCTGGGTCACGCCCGGAATGACACTGATAGGATATTTCAATTTTCTGAGAAGTAAAATTACAGTTTTGATGCTATTATCTGCCGGGTTTTTTCCATCAGCTCGTGAATATTCTTTTCAGAATACCCGGTAATATCAAGAGGACTGTGAATATATATATGTGCTTTGCCAGGCATTAGATGAAATGTATGTGCTGGCAATATCTTTGAAGTCCCTGTAATGGTTATTGGTAAAATTGGCAGGCCAAGATCAAGTGCCATCATGAAAGCACCTTTTTTAAACTCACCCAACCCGCCATTACGGTTCCGTGTACCCTCAGGGAAAAATATGACCGATGTTCCATTCACCACCTTCTTCTTTGCATCATTCAGTGATTCAAGCGCTTTTTCACGGTTTGATCTGTCAATAAATATATGCCCAACCTTTTCACAGCCAATTCCCAGTCCCGGTACTTTACGCAATTCCTGTTTCATGACCCATTTAAAATCAACACCCAGCCACCCATAGAGAACAAAAACATCGTAATGGCTTTGATGATTGCACACAATAACATATGACTGCTTTTTATCCATATTGCTGCGTCCATGAACACTAACCATCATCGGGGTCATGTAACCATTTAAACGAGACCATAGAGCACCACAAATATAGCTTGCAAATTTTGGATTGGTTAACGGAACCAAAATTATGGTAAGAAATCCAAAAAAAAGTGTTGATACCACCAAAAAAGGAACAAAAATACACCACTTATAGGGCTGGTATGCAATATACAAAATTTTTTTCATTGGGTGCTCACCTTTTGTAATTGTAAAGATACCATGAAAATTAACTTTTGTTATATTTAAATGATAACTCCATAAATTTTATACAAATGTCAAGACAATTTTACAGGAATACCTGAATGGCGCACTTTAAACTTGAACTAGCATAAGTCATCAATAAAAAAATTGCTTGCAATTCTATCATACTCATGTCTACACTTTGAAAAAATATACTCTGGAGGGAAACAATGGATTTTGAAACCACAACCTGCATTTCAGTAGAGCATAGGGCACTTCTTTCACAATACTGTGAAAAACTGGATATACCACTGAGGACGTTTATTGTCTACTGTATCATGTATGCTGCAAAA
>JAKPOE010000158.1 GCA_029548025.1 Spirochaetota bacterium | reverse complement strand
ATCTCCATGGTTATAGTGTCGATTATAGCTATGGATACGCTTGTTGTGAAGGCAACAAATAGCACAGGAGCTATCGCCAGTGGGAATTGAAGAACAGCAATAACAGCAACAATGCCGCAAAACAGTTCAGAAAGCGGGTAACGTAGTGAAACAGGCTTTTTGCAGTAAGCACAGCACCCCTTTGTTAAACAATAGCCTATAACGGGAATAAGGTACACTGGCTTTATTTTTTTATGGCAGTGTGGACAATGCGAGGGATAGGTCAGTGCATGGCAGGGATTGTTGGTGTACATGCCGTTGGTGTAGCGGATGATAAATGTATATAAAAAGCTTCCCCACGAGGCTCCAATAATAAATGCAAACGCAACAATAAGTGTATCATTCATACGTAATTGTTAATCCATGTGGATAAAAGTTATGTTAATCTATTGGTAACGATACTATATCAAAGGACGTTTACTCAATAGCATAAATATGTTATTGTAATTATGCGATGCTGAATCGGGTGTAAAGCTATAACGTTGACGATGATAATGTTTATCTCCATTTATGTAAGCAAGTATTATAGTTACATGCCAATATAGTAGTTAACACCAAAAAGCAAAAAATCGCCCTTTACCGAGATGGTCCGCTTATCTGTGCCTGAAACTTCATCTTTAATAGGGATGGAACGTCCTTCCTGATGCATCCATTCGACTGAAAGGGTAATTTTTGATGTAAGCGGTGCTTCGGCTCCCATGATGTAATGAAAACCAGGGATTGAATCTGCATAACGAACTTTGAAGTCGGGATTGGTTTGTTTAATTTCAAGATAGGCATAGTTATAGGTAAGCCCTGCCCCCAGGAAGAAATACGCACGCTGCTTTAACGGCATAATAAGACCAACGGTTGCAGGCAATCCAAACTGGTAGGTTGATATTTTTATTCTGGTGCTATCCGCTTCACCTCTCACGCTGTAGGGGCTTGTAAAATGTGCGCCAATCCTGAAAAGAAAATAGTTAAACTGGTAGCGTACATTAATCCCCCATACAAAGGAATAGGGGATGCTTATCTGGTCAACATCTGATGCAGTTGTTTTGGCTTGAGTATTCCATTGGGTAATAGCTGGTTCTAAATGGTTGGGATCCTGGGTAAGGCCAGCATTAAGGCCTATGGAAAACTCGCCAATGGCAAATGCGTGTTCATGTTCTATAAATATAAATAATAGCAGGGCGATAGTTATTATAATAGTGTGGTGTACTGTTTTCATAATGTTCATAGCTAAATTGGTTTAAAGTAATACGATATCCCTAAAAGAAATCGATAGCCTGTGAAATCCAATGGTGCATAATCTGTATTGCCATCACCTTGTTTTGAATCCTTAATAACGGTTGTTGTACCACGATAATATGATAACGATGTTGCAAGTGCCACCTTTTCATCCATGAAATATTCGCCTTCAACATTTAATACCAGTGGATAATCATGCCCTTTAAATTCGCCTCTGTAGAGCAAAGGTGCATCGGATTCAAACTTATTTCGGTATCTGCCCCATGCATACGCAATGCCGCATGAAAATGTTATCTTCATGTCCTTGTAAAACGGTATAACAATGCCAAAAGTTACCGGTATATCAAAGCCATCATATCGGTAGGTGCATTCCAGTAATCGGGTGGTACCGCCATCATCATATACTGTTTTGCCCTTCCCGCCCCATACGTTTTTAAAATAGTTGGCACCAATACGCAGTGCAAAAAAGTCATACATTACAATCTTAAGATTAATCCCGGCAGTTGCTCCTATGAGCCTGTGTATTTGCGATGTATTAAATCCTGAAAGAGATTTGTTTATTCCGTCTACTCCATTGGTGGAGCCGAAGGTATTTTCCTGTTCATATGAATAAAGGTTATCGCCTAATGACGGGATATAACCGGCATAAAAGCTAATAGCCTGGTTAAATGGCGAAGCATATACAGCAATGGGTGCGAGAGCTATCGCCGCCATAAAAAGTATTTTCCGTAATTTATAATACATAGTACATTACACCTAACATGATTCTGTGACCGCCATAATTGATAAAAAGATCTTCATAGCCGTTTGGGTTCAATGTTCCTGTTGTTGTTATTACTGGATCTGATTGAGCGTCTATATACATCCATTCCATGTACAGTGAGGTGGAGCTTGTTATATGGAGCTGTATACCAGCTAAAAATCCAGTACCAAGACAGGTTGCATCGATATCTTTAGATGAACCATCAGAAAGCCTTACGTTGCCGGTGCCGTAAAAATACGAAATGCCACCCCCTAAATAAAATACACCTTTATCAAGCAGTGGGAATTGCAAGCCCGCATACAACGGAATCATAGCATATTTTACATTATAGGATTTAACGCCAACGGTAGCCTCATCTTCAAGAACCTTACCTTTATTGAGGGTAAATGATGTATCCGCACCGGTGCGGATAAAAAAGTAAGGTATTGACAGCCTTACTGCAATTCCAAAAAGAATACTGTTTTGAGGGTCGGTCTTTGCATCAGGATAAAAGGTGGTTATATCACCAACGTCATGTTGTGCACCAACATGAATACCTATGCCGGCATAACGTTGTGCATAACCGGTAACAATACCTGTATGGAGTACTATTACCAGGGTTGTAAGGATAATAGCTTTTTTAACCATTAGGAACCTTCTTAATAGATTACATCGACGATAATTGAGAAAATCAAAAGTAAAAAAGTCAATACTATAATTATTAAGGGTTTACACGGTTACATATTCTTGAAAAGGTCAGCAGCTTTATTTTTGCTGGATAGCCTTTCATAATCATCATAATCCACAAAGATAAGGTGTGGTAATTTCTTTTTAAGGCGCATAACAACCTCAGCGCTTTTGCCACCACGGGCATCCTTTGATGTTACATATTTAAATTCTCTATTACATGTTGGGCATGTATGCAAATCCTGCAGTTTAAGCCCTGGTGTTTTACAACCGGGGCAAAATCCAAAAAGGTCATCAGCCATTAACAGGTGCTGTTGAATGTCCTTCATATCGGCTTCCTGCCATATCCGTAATAAGTCCATAGCATATATCCTTAACAATTTTTTTCAATTTCAATGGTACGATAGTTATTGTGAAAATGCAAATATTTTTTACATTATTCTGTTGTTAAAAAATCTTTTAGTTTCATCTTCTTAACACGTAAAGGCTTTTCCTGCATTACCACTACAACATTTTCTTCATTATTAAAAAATTGTGATGTGTAATTAATGTTTTTTTTACATTCTTCATTGACAATAAAACCAATAGACTTTGCTTTAATGGAAGCTTCTTCCATTTTTGGAAATGTGATATCACTGCCCAATTTGAAATTTGCATCCCAGAAAATGTGAGTGAAAATTTTAAAAGTTTTATAATCGCCCTGCTGTACTCTTTTATAACAGTAGAGATAATCCTTTTCAGTAACCTTTGCTTTCTGGCATGCTTCCTGCAATGAATATCCCTGGTTCAGAAAAAACATAACTGCCTCTACCGGTTTTTTCCATCTGTCGGCAACAACCTTTTCCTGAATGATGGGTATTCCGTGTGCATACGCATCGTTTAGCAATTGGTAATAACGGAATGTTTCAACAAACGGATGCTCACGCAAAAAGTTTGAACGGGCTGCCTGAGGGAAGTGCGGCAAAACGATAATGGTTGCAATTGTGCTCACTACAGACAATACTACTGTAATCCATGCATACATTGCAACCGACGATTGCGCGGCAGGTGATATATGATGGCTGGTAGTGGATGACATGCGCAAAGAATTTTTAACAGTAACTATCGCATACGCCAGTATAAAACACATGAATGGTGCAGCGGGAACAAGATGTCGTGGATTAAACGACATTGCAGGGACCACCGGCACGATGCTCTTTACTGCAAATGTTAACAGAATAAAGAATACAAGCGGTATAATGATGAGCGACTGAATGGTAACATCCGGTTTTAATTTTTTCATACGAATGATGAGATAGCATGTGCTTAGTATGTATGCATAAAAATATAACTTTTCAAATACATTGAGTTGAGCATATCGTGACAATAAGCTCCACACGGAGGGTAGTGCCATGAGGTTGCCACTGCTTAAATGCGAACCAGCTACAATTTGTGCTCTGCCTAATGGCATCCCTGCTAAATAATAGTAAAGGGCGGTTTCGCATAAAAAAAGAACAAACAGCACAAAACCAAAAAATAGCACATGATTAATTTTCCTTTTCATCATCCATATACAGATGGCAAAACCTGGAATAAAGAATAATGCTGTTTCTTTGGTGAGGTATGCCATAAACATGAAAAACGCAGATACCAGAAGATACCAGTATTGGTGTTTGCTGGAATCATGAAACTTAACAATGAACCATGCGCTTATCAGGATGTATGCTGCTAAAAATCCATCCGGTTTAAGTTGCACTGCATGGCTGAACATCTTGGGATACAATATCAGCAGTATGGAACTAAGAAATGCTATATTGATTCCACATGCTCGTACTGCAATTTTATATAAAAAAACTATCTGAAGAATATAAAACAAGAGTGGCATAATATAATACACAATGGGGTGAGTGCCAAAAATGCACTGACTTAACGTTACCGGCAGTATCATGCCAAAGCGCACAGTATGGTGATTAAGAATATATGGCAGTCCATAGTAAAGCCGTTTGGCAGCAAACCAGTAGCTTGCGGCGTCGCCGCCTGTTTCAATGTTGGTGATGGTAAGAAACCTGAATAAAAGCCCAAAGAAGAGTATCAGCAAAAGTATGATGTTTTCTTTGTTAAAAAAAGACGAGAACCATGTGATACTGGCATGTGCAGTAATTTTTTTCATGCTTATTTTTTCCTTATGCAAAAGATTGTACAATCATTATTTCATTATTCATAACCATTATCTGAATAAACATCAATTTCATGATCTGGAAAAAAGGGATAAATATACAATAAAATTTTTGTAAAAAATCATGTATTTAGTTTGCGATAGTTACTGCTGATATAGTCATATGTGCCCCATTTTTTCAGATAACCGCTCAGGTAAACTTTTTTTTGAAAAAATTGGAGATTTTGTTTGACTTTCCAGATGTCTGGTCTATTATCATTTATGTTGATGTCAATAAAATGGTTGCCGATTACAAAGCAAGTGTGTATAAATCCTTAGGGGATATTAAAAATTAATTCTATATTGTGCTTATGGCAAAAAAAGACACATCCGATTGGAAATTTATCGTCGTCAACACACTGTTCTGGCTACTCCTGGGCGGACTGCTGTTTTCCAATAAGAGTCGCTTCACAATAGGCGGAGCCATTCTGTTCCTTATTATAGGCAGCCTCACTATCTATTTAGGGCTTAAGAAATCAGGTGGACTAAGATACCCGGGTCTTGTCCGGATAATGGCTGTAGTGTCGGGAATCATCTACATTCTCACCAGCGGGTGGTTGTTCATCGATTACTTCACAAGCGATGAACATATTAGCATGAAGGGTCGAATCGCACAGGTTGCGAATAAAGAAACGACCACTCTGGATCTGTCGGGAAGAAAATTGACCGCTCTCGATCCAAAAATCATGGAGCTTTCGACACTAACATTTCTCAATCTGGAAAACAACCGTTTAACCGAACTGCCGCCGGAAATTGGTAGGCTGGTCAACCTTACATTCCTTAATCTGGAAGACAATCAACTGACCGAACTGCCGCCAGAAATTGGTAGGCTGGTCAACCTCACATTTCTTAATCTGGATAACAATCAACTGACTGAACTGCCGCCAGAAATTGGCAATCTCACTAACCTTAAAATTCTCTGGCTGCGTAATAACCATATCACCAATCTCCCACCAGAAATTGGCAATCTCCACAAGTTAGAATCTCTGGCACTAAGTGACAACCAGCTATCCACCCTGCCATCCGAAATTGGCCAACTTTCCAGCCTTCAACACCTTGCTCTCTATCGCAATCAATTGACTGTGCTGCCCCGTGAAATTGGGCAGCTCTCGAACCTTACCACTTTGTTTCTTGACGATAATCAACTGACAAAACTGCCTCCTGAGCTGGAGCGACTTACCCAACTACAGACTTTGAGTCTTAACCGTAATCCATTGGGAGAGTTGCCCGATAGGTTCATGGAGCAGGCGCAATCCAGGGGGTTAAAAATCAGCTATAAACCAGATGAAAAACTCCCCCCACAGGGAGATGGTGGTTTACTGTTGTTTCTGGTTGTCTTTGTCGCCATCATTTTGATAACCTTTGGTCTTAACAGATGGATTGGCAAACGGGAAGAACAGCTAAAACTAAATCTAAACACTTCAGGAAGGGTCTATGCGATTCCGGCAGGTGGCAGAGCGGGATGTATTTTCGTGTTGTTGTTGAAAATAATGGTGGACGTATTTCTGTTCATAGCTTCTCTCCATCCTGAAGAAACCGGCGTTGCGCCAGCAGCGGGAATCGGCATTCCACTTCTGTTTTCACCATTGATTATTATCTGTTTGTACATACTTGTGCACTACGATGGATTCATCGTTTTGACAGGAGATGCTATTATTTTGCGACGCCTATGGGGTGAGAAACGATTGCCCTATCACGAAATCACCGACGTCAAGGAATCAAGTTTGTGGTTGCCTTTTAACATGATTATCAAAGGAACTCATACGAAACTGAGTATTCCGCGTTCAATAGAAAAATTTCCCGAACTCTACGGAGCACTTATGCAACAGATCACCAGAAAACCCAGCGTTCCTGATATCACCAGGAAATTCGATGCTCCTTCATTCCCCTATCATTTAGCGTTGACCAGAAAGGCACGGATTTTCAGCATCGGGGGAAGCTGCCTTCTGGTTGTATTATATCTGGGGATTGGATTGGCCGGTTTTTGGGTCCCCTACATTCAGGCAAAGCCCCCCGCCTATGACTTTGCCTTTTTTCTCTTTGGCGCTATCAGCCTCTTTTTCCTTCCCGCAATTTTTATATTCGTCAAGGGAATGATAGCCGCAAAACAACCCATAGAAATGATACTTACAGCACAATCCATTGGCTTTCGATTCCCCGGAAAATCATGG
>JAKPOE010000153.1 GCA_029548025.1 Spirochaetota bacterium | reverse complement strand
ATAAATAGAGCCAAATGTGATTAAAAAAATAGCATTCAAAGACTTGCTGCCAATTATGGATGACATGAAAAAAGACGGTATTTTGCTATCTGAAAAAGCAACAATTTTTGGATATTATGAAGGTGAACGTTTGGTAGCAGTTACCGGAGTAATATTGGGGAAAAAAGCATATTTCAAAATGTCATATACTATCCCGTCAATGAGAAAAAGGGGAATATGTAGAAAACTATTGGCACATTGCATATCATATTCTAAATCAAAAGGGATAAAAAGCGGATATGCCAATTGTACAGAAAGCAGCATTAACATATACATGTCTTTCGGCGGCATTGTTACAAAAGAATATAAGAATGGCATAAAAAGAGTTGAATATGCGGTATTATAAAAAGGAAACAGTGCTTGACGCAGCATTAGATAGAATCAGATACTTATTTGATGAATTTCCCGTGATAATAGTATGCATGAGCGGAGGCAAAGACAGCACGGTATGTCTTGAGCTGTGCCTATCCGTTGCCAAAGAAAAAAACAGGCTACCGATACACGTAATGTGGATTGACCAAGAAGCGGAATGGCAGGGAACTGTTAACTACATGACAGAAGTAATGGGAAGACAAGACGTTATCCCGATGTGGTATCAGATGCCAATGGTAATAACAAATAATGCGTCAAGCTATGATAGATATGCTTATTGTTGGGATGAAAAAAACAAAGACAAATGGATACATCCCAAAAACGATATTTCTATAAAGGTAAACACATACGGCAAAGATAGATTCCATGACTTGTTTGCTGCCATTATGCAAAAGGATTTTAGTAACAAAAAAGCATGCTACATAGCAGGAGTAAGGGCAGAAGAAAACCCAAAAAGAGCAATGGTATTAACAAGAGGGGTAACTTATAAATGGATCACGTGGGGGAAGGTTCTAAATAAAAGGCAGAACCAATACACTTTTTACCCAATATATGACTGGAGTTATACTGATGTGTGGAAATACATTGAAAGCACTGGCTCAAAATACAACAAGGTGTATGATCAAATGTTTAGGTTTGGCATTCCAGTAAAAGGAATGAGGATATCAAACTTGCATCACGAAACTGCGTTAAAGCACTTAACAGAGGTGCAGGAAATAGAACCAGAGACATGGGTAAAGCTACAGAACAGAATAAATGGAGCAAACACAATAAAGCAAATAAAATCAAAATCATTTGCATGCCCACAAAAACTTCCAAAAGCATTTAGCTCATGGAGAGAATACGCTTATTATTTGGC
>JAKPOE010000151.1 GCA_029548025.1 Spirochaetota bacterium | reverse complement strand
GTCCACTCATTCACTTCAACGTATCGGGAACCGCAATTCCTGCACAAAATCACTGAAACATATTCCATCTGATGCCTCTTTTTTTTATTTTACTTTTACAGCAATGACCGATATATCCTCACGTTGAGTTAAACCCTGCATAAAATTTTTGACAGTATCAAGAAGTCCAGCAATGCAAGATTCCGGAGTTGAAAATTGAGAACATGTGTCCATGACCTGCTTTAATCCAAAAAGTCGTGCATTACGATTTTTGCAATTTACAATTCCATCAGTGACAATGACAACCATATCCTCATGCTTAAGTTTTACAACAATCTTTTTATTATTATATAGCGAATGTGAAAATCGCAAATAATGTGCAATACTATCCCGTATAATAACAGGATATGCCTCGCCTGTATTCATAAATGTTAAAGTTTTTGTTTTATTATCAATCATACCCAAAAATAACGATACATTATTGATATGATGTGAAGCAACAACCTGCAGCGTATTTAAAAAGATTGGTGCTACAACCCTACCATAAACATTCATTAATCCTTTCAACAAACCATTAACTAATGCAGCATTCAGCGCTCCGGGAACTCCTTTATCATGTACATCACATACTGCAATTGCAACTGCATCATCATATGGTTTTATTTCATAAAATTCACCACCCACCTCACGCGCAGGAAGATAACGAGCAGCTATCTCACAAAAAACATAATCATTTGCAATAGATGGATGCAATGAATGTTGTATCTCATGAGCAGCAGAAAGCTCATTACGCATGCGCGCCTCTTCAATAGCCCGCTCAAAGAATATTGCATTCTGCACAGCCAGCACCGCCTGATCAGCAAATGCTCTGAACAAATTCATATCCTCATCAGTGAAATCAGGACGGTTGATTGGATTGATTGCCTGTATCACGCCCAGAAGCTTTCCTTTATACAAAAGTGGAACACATATTATTGAATTAGTGGTAAATCCAGTCTGTTTGTCAAAATTGGGGTCAAAGCGTTCATCCAGATAAACATCGTTAACATACACGCCTTTGCGCTCTTTTGCTACCCAACCTGCAATACCCTGCCCCATCGCAACCCTGTATTTCTCCTGCAATTTATCACCGGCCTCACCCAGAGCCACTTTAAACACAAGCTCATTGGTTTTCTCATCAAACAAAAACAAGGTGCTTGCTTCGGTCTCCATTATCTCTTTAATGATTTCCATTATTATGGTAAAAAGTTTTGCCATGTCAAGTGTTGAGTTAATAATCCTGTTAATTTCAACAAGCTTTGACAGGTTAAAGAGCTGACGTTCTAAGTATGCAACGTTGTACTTTTGTTCGTTGTTACTATCAGTCATACTATCCCTTTTTCAATTGTTATACTGTATGTCGGTGTTAAGAAAGCTGTACTATACCTTTTTTATATTTTTATACATTGGATTATGCATCAGTCAACTAAATTATACAAAAATTTTATATGGCGATAGTTACTTAAAAAAAATGCTTGTATAGTACTATAGTTTGTATATAGTGTGAAAATCATAATTTCCAGTTAATAAACCAGTTTGCAAGAGTGTGTCATGACGTATCTGATTGACGGCTATAACCTCATATATAAATTTCCCCATTTAGAAGAACTCATGCTTCAGGATAATCTCATAGAAGCACGCCGTGAGCTTTTAGATTTACTAAAGATGTTTGCCAAACTAACACGCAAACGAATACGCATTGTTTTTGACGGACAAAAAACCAGTGATATCCCTATATCAAGCGAAAAAGTATATACTATCGATGTGTACTATTCCCTGCATTATTCTGCTGACTTTTTAATAAAGGAATTTATACGCAAAGACTTACAGCCACGCAACACAACTGTCGTAACCAGCGACAAAGATATAATAGAGTATGTTAGCCGTTTTAAAACAAAAACTATGAAAAGCGAAGACTTTGCTCTGTTTGTTAATCAAACCATTGAAGATTTCATCTCTGCTCAAACCCCTGAAAAAGAAGAAAATCCCAACCTGAGTCAAAAAGAGATTGAATACTGGGAAAGGCTTTTTACCAGCAAAAAGAAATAACTAATTTTCAGCAGCCAGTATGGCTGCACCAAGTGCACCAATAACCTGGGCATCTTTTGAAACTTTTACCGGGTAATTCAGTAACTTTTCAATTGCATTGACAACGCCAATATTTTTTGCCACACCGCCAGTCATCATAACAGGACTGGCAATCCCCACACGCGATGCCATTGCCATTACACGAGATGCAATTGACTGGTGAATACCAGCAATAATGTTATCACGCGACTCACCCTTTGCAATAAGTGAAATTACTTCCGATTCGGCAAATACCGTACATAAGCTGCTTATCTTGGACGGATTATTTGCCTTGAGCGATAGTTCACCAAACACATCCAGATCAACCTCCAGTGCACGTGCCATTACTTCTAAAAACCGTCCTGTACCGGCAGCACACTTATCGTTCATGGCAAAATCCTTTACCCTGCCCGTTTCATCGATAACTATCACCTTGCTGTCCTGCCCGCCAATATCTATAATAGATCGTACTGAGTTATCTAAGAAGTGAGCTCCTCTGGCATGGCAGGTAATCTCGGTTACCGTAGCATGTGCAAATCCAACACTTTTCCGACCATAGCCGGTTGCTACAATCCTTTCAATTTGTTCTAGTGTTAGCCCTAATTCAGCTAAAAGCTCCTGTACCACCTTTTCGCCAGCTTTTGCAGCATTAAACCCTGTAAAAATTACCTTACTGCCAACTATAGTGCCACCATTTAAAACAACAGCCTTTGCAGTAATTGAACCTATATCCATACCCAGTGTAAGCATATACCATCCTTTTTTTATAAAACAAGCGTTCGCTCATTATTTGTCAAGCTTTTATTCACCAATCAGGCATTTTGCCGTTTTCTTTTTCTCTTCCTATTATGTCCATCTTATATTCTAATGGCAAATAATATATAATTGCCCTGGCAGAAAGGTCCTCTTTTTTTACCAATCCAACAACCATCATTTCAGGGATACTTCCCTGCTGTATAAATGTCCTGAACTGTACCGGCAATGACATCTCAGTAAAATGCCATCGTGCAAACTGCTTATTGGTAAACATAGTCTGTATGCGCAGCATTACCTCATCTACTATTGTATCGCAAACAGTTGATTTTAGCATACTCTCGGTTGATGCAGTATCACTGAACGCTTTTGCTGATTGAGAAAAAATGAAATAATCCTCAAGTGCATTTTCATCTATTCCCATACATCGTGCAAAATCAGCCTTACTATAAAAATTATGAGCGTTATGCATTGTGCATAGCATGGCTCCACTGCGGACACCATGCTTACTGCAACACAATGCCACCAATACAATGATAAAAGGAACTATCGCCCTGAAATTTTTCATATATTTTTTTATTTTAAATTTTCATTAAAGAATGCCATCATATCGGGAAGCACCGACTGACAGTAATTCCAATCATGCATCTTATACTTTTTTTCCACAAATGTAAAATTATAGCCACTTTTATATTCCTTTTGAAGCTGTTTCAACTTTAACGCCAGCATAAACGCCTGCTCCATGGGAACACGCGAATCTTTATTGCCATGTGCAATGAACACTGCAACATCGCCAAGATTTTTTGCTTCATCAATAGCATTATCAGTTTGTGCCCATCGTTGTTGAAAGTCATTATATTTTCCATAGACGGCGGTAAACATATGATTTTTTGTATGCGAAAGCATATCGTAATATCCTGACAAACATGCAATAGCGCCAACAAAGTCATGATACACCTCACCCACGCGCAATGCACCACGCGCACCAATTGAAAAACCACACACGCCAAGTTTTTGCTTTGTAATGTTTAAGCCAACAGTATTATTTAAATAGGGCAGCAGTAACTGGCCAATCCACAAAAGCGCCGGCATCTCATTCCATTTAACCGTAGTTTGATCAAAATAATATGATTCGTAAACTGAGCGTGGCATGTGTGGGCACACAATGACCATATTGTATTGATTGGCATAATAGGCAATGCTGGTGTTATTCTGCCAGCTATTCATAGAACCGTCATATTCATGAAATGCGATAATAACACGGCTTGAATCTGAATAGCTTTTAGGAAAGTAAATCTTAACCGGTATTGTTTTTTCGGATTGTGGTGAAGCGGGCACATTATAGATAACCCATGTACCATGCCTGGTATCAGAAACAAGTGTTGCGTGTATAAAAATTACGGTAATGGCAATCAACACAATAGTACCCGGTTTTTTGTATTTCATATGTTCTCCTGATTATTTATTCATAGGACCAAAATCCCGGACGCTACATGCTGGATTGCTTTCATAGTTGGTTCTTCCGGGATGTATGGCAATACTCCTATGACTGTTCCATAATAAAGTCATTATTTATGGTATAAATATTTAAAACTGCTGTCAACTGTTTTACTATATCCTTTCTATGTAACTGTATGATTATATTTTAACAAAGCCTACTGACCACCGCTTTATATATAGCATTATGCCAAAAATAACTTTTCATCAGTTTCACGCAAACTCAGATAATCGTTATCGGTAACAATTACATGATCCAGAAGCTGAATCCCAACTATAGCACCAACCTGTGCTACCCTGCGTGTAATCTCAATATCATTAACCGATGGCTTAAGCAACCCTGACGGATGATTGTGAGCAATGATAATGGATGATGCTGCTTCGCGGATTGCATCTCTGAAGACTTCCCGAGGATGTACTATTGATTCAGAGATAGTACCTATGGAAACTCTTGTTTTTTTCAGCAATCTGTTTTTATTATCCAGTATAAGCGCCCAGAATTCCTCCTGCTTATTGCATGCAATCTGTCCCACAATGAATTCCCATACCATACGCGGTGAGTCAATTGACCCTTCATAATTTTTTGGTACTATTAACCTCCTCCCTAACTCGAATGCAGCTTTTATACGAATTGCTTTCACAAATCCAATACCATCTGTATGTGCCAGTTCTCGTATCCCTGCATGATATATCCCGTTCATCCCTCCAAATTGTTCAATGACATAAAACGCACATTCCATAACATTTTTCCCTTTTACCCCACTGCCAATTAGTACTGCTAAAAGCTCAACATCGCTCAATGCTTCAAGTGGTTCACCTTTTATACACCGTTGTATAGGCAAATCATTTTTTGATTCCATAGTATCCTCCTCAGAAAATCGAAATATTAACCTTACCCCCTGTCCTTTGCAAAACGAGAGGAGCATTGTTCGGTTTGTATAATTTTCATTTTTTATGGATGGCAAGATGCTTACCATCATGAATTCCGTAAAACATAATGTTGTTATTATTTACATTCCAACTATTTCAAAAGTAACTATCGCCCATATATAAAAACGCCGGAATGGTAATTTTTAAAAAAAATTTTTTTTTAATTTATATTTTTTTTCAATTACCGATAGTTATAGTAAGATTTTTTATGTCACATTAAAATTAACTGTTGACAAAAAATTATAGGTAGTGAATACTGATGACCATAAGGGAGTTTGCCATCAGGGAGGGATATATGAAAGTAAGTATTGATGCTATTCTGCAATCAGCAAAACAATTAAAAAATACCAACAGTGTTGATGAACAAAAGTCGGGTAACAAACATAAAGTATCCAATGATAAAGTTTCCCTTGAGCATAAAGTGCTTGCACGCCTTGATGATTTACACAATCAGATCAAAGATATTCAAACTACACTTTCCAGATATCAGGTTATCGATGAAGGAATACGGCTTATCATTGAAGATAATAAAAATGGTGGGAATAACAAGCAGTCCATTATTAATTCAACTCTTTATAACAATAGTCCTGTTTTAAAAGAATATCTTGGTGATAGTTCCACTAATGAGTATATAGTGCATAAGCAGGAACAGGTAAAAAATCTTATTACCGATTCCATATCTCATCTTAACAGATTACAGGTAGAGTTTGAAAATATCATGGCTTCGGATGTTGCACATACCCCCTATATAAAAGATAAGGTTGATGCAATCGATGCACTTATCCCAAGAAATGTGAAAAATCCATCACAGCTTCATCATGTACATTCCGATTCAGTGTTGCGTTTGATTCAATAAAACTGTTATACCATTAAAAAAACGTTCGTAACGTATAATGCTCTGACCCCTTTTTTTATACCCATTGTGCAATGGAGTAACGCTTACGGTACGCCTCCTCATACTGCAAAAACCGCCTCACCCGTTCGCTGAAACTGTCCCCCAGTTGCAGAAAGTACTCATGATGGTCTATTGGTACCCCAACATCAGCACCCTCCTGTACATAGCATTGTATGCTGCTGTAGCGATACTTGACAGGACTATCACACCGGCGCTTCCGTACTGGATTGAACGCTATGTACCACAGCAACCACAACAGATAGCGAAACGCATCATGGGCAAACTGCACAATGATGTCCTTATAGCGCTCATTCCAGAATGGCCCGGTCCTGCCGGTTATTTTATTATACATCTCAGCAAACCGAGCCTTGATATACTGTACAATGCGTGCTATGGGCGCTCCACCACTGGTTGT
>JAKPOE010000150.1 GCA_029548025.1 Spirochaetota bacterium | reverse complement strand
TGAAAGCGTATTGTTATCGATATACCGTGCTGTCATTCTTGCAGTATCAGGTTCGGTGTGAGCCATGGCACCTATTGTAACCGGTGTTAATGCTGGTATTTCCCATGGTTGTAACTGGTTTATATCAAAGTAAACGCATCTCATTAATACTGATTGAACAATCCATAATAAAGCAAATCCTAAATCGCCACCGTGCAATGCTACATCAGTTGATGGCAGTTGGTTGAAGTCTAATAAACAGTGTGATGGGGGATAATCGCTTGCAAATGCTATCCATGATTCTTTAAATAAAGAATGATTGCGCACTCGGTCAACATAAGTAGACTCTACCATATTTAAGGAACTATCGCCCATATTATTTTCTTTTTAGGTTTAATAACGCTTCAATTTTTGTTTGTAAACCAAAAAGGTTTATAAAGCCTGTTGCGTCTCTGTGGTCATAGAGAGCACTATCGTCAAATGTAGCTATGTCTGGCTCGTATAAAGTCACGGGTGATTTGCGTCCTACAGCCATGCAGCTTCCTTTAAAAAGTTTTACCTTAACAGTGCCCGTCACATTCTTCTGAGATTCATTGATAAATGCATCCAGTGCCTCCCGACGTTTTGTAAACCACAATCCGTTATAAACAAGCTCAGCATATTCTATTGCCAACCTGTCTTTTAAATGCTGAGTATCTCTGTCCAGTGTTATAGCTTCAAGATCGCGATGGGCTACATGCAAAATGGTTCCCCCAGGGGTTTCGTACACGCCACGTGATTTTATGCCAACAAGACGATTTTCAACAATATCTATCCTGCCCACACCGTTTTCCCCTGCAATTTTATTTAAAGTTTTCATAAGGGTAACGGGGTCCAACCTTTTACCATCAATGCCAGCAGGTGTGCCGTGTTCAAAATCTATTTCTATATAAGTTGGTTTATCCGGTGCTTTTTGGGGTGATTGAGTTAATAGAAACATGCTCTCGTCAGGTTCGCGCCACGGATCTTCCAGTATGCCACCTTCATAGGAAATATGAAGCAAATTTCTGTCCATACTGTAAGGCTTATCTTTTGTTACCGGAACGGGGATATTGTGTTTTGCTGCATAATCAAAAAGCGATGAACGTGAAGTTAAATTCCACTCACGCCATGGGGCTATGATTTTTAGCTGTGGTGCCAGTGCTTTGAAGGTTAACTCAAAGCGTACCTGATCATTGCCTTTTCCCGTTGCTCCATGACATACTGCATCAGCGCCTTCCTGTAACGCTATCTGTACCTGTTTTTTTGCAATAACAGGGCGCGCTATGGATGTGCCAAGCAAATATCTATTTTCATAGATTGCATTTGCTTTAATACAGGGGAAAATAAAATCGCGAACAAACTCTTCTTTTAAATCTTCGATATAACATTTTGATGCACCGGTATTGATTGCTTTTTGTTCCAATCCATTGAGTTCCTCTTCCTGTCCAACGTCTGCAGCAAAACAGATGACCTCGCATTTATATGTTTCCAGCAGCCACTTAACAATAACCGAAGTATCAAGTCCACCGGAGTATGCCAGCACAACTTTTTTAATACTCATACTGTACCTCAATAGCAAACGATAGTAATTTACATAATTCTTAATAGTATATTGGTACGTTGAAGTATAGGGCATTATAGTCAAGCTAAATATTGATGGTTATAGTAAAAACTGCACAAGTTCATGTGAATTAACAAGCATTGCAAACAGGCGATATTTTTTTGAAACAGCTTCGCGTGAATTAGCACGTGCCAGGAGAGTTAATCGTCCTTTTTCCATTATTATATTTGATCTCGATCATTTTAAAAATATCAATGATACCTATGGACATCTTAAAGGTGATGATATTTTAAAAAAAAATAGCACAAAAGGTTGTATCACAGCTACGTACCCTGGATATCTATGCACGGTATGGTGGCGAAGAGTTTATCATCTGTTTGCCTGAGACAATGCCAGATGATGCTGTGATAGTAGCTGAAAGGATCAAGAATATAGTGGAGGAATGTACATTTAACGACAATGACCATTTAATAACAGTAACCATAAGCTCAGGGATTGCCTCATTGGCGGATATAGACGAAGAGCTGGAAATGATCATAAAACATGCCGATGAGGCATTATATCAGGCTAAACAAAGCGGAAGAAACCGTGTTGCTGTTTATAGAAAAAATGGATACAATTAAGTGCAGTACTATTTTGCCATTAAAGCACATAAAATAGACTTTTGTACATGGAGCCTGTTCTCGGCCTGATCCAATACTATGGATTGGGGTGAATCTATGACCTCATCGGTAATTTCTTCACCGCGGTGGGCAGGTAAGCAGTGCATTACTTTGCAATTGGGAGCACATTTATCCAGAATCTTCATTGTTATTTTGTATTTTGCAAAATTTTTTCTCCGTCGAGACGCTTCCTTTTCCTGCCCCATGCTAACCCACACATCAGTATAAAGATAAGTAGCCTGTTCAACCGCCAGTGCAATATCACTTGTCAGAGTAATAACACTGCCTGATTTTGAAGCTATTGAAAAAGCCATCTCAACTACATTTTTTGCAGGATAATATCCTTTAGGGCATGCCAGCGCAAAGTTTACACCCAGCATAGCTGCGGTAAGCATGAGCGATTGAGCAACATTATTACCATCACCAACAAATGCCAATTTCTCATTTTTAAAATTTTTATTGTGCTCGTAAATTGTATAAAAATCAGCTAATGCCTGGCAAGGATGAAACATATCGGTTAGCCCGTTTATCACCGGTATGGTTGCATTTTCAGCTAATTCCAGCGCTGTTGCATGAGCATAACATCGTATCATGATTCCATCTAAATAGCGTGATAAAACTCTAGCTGTGTCACCAACTGTTTCTCCACGTCCTAACTGTATATCGTCTCTGCTTAAAAACAATGCATAACCGCCCAGCTGAAACATTGCAACCTCAAACGAAACTCGTGTACGGGTTGATGTCTTTTCAAAAATCATCCCCAGTGTTTTACCCTCAAGAAAATTGTGTGTTTTGCCATGGTTAAGTTCGTCTTTCATCTTTTGTGTATATTCAAAGATAGCAATAATTTCTTCTTTAGAAAAGTCTGTAATACTGAGCAAATCTTTTGTTTTTACCTTAGGAATTTTACCAATCATGCTGTTACTCCTGCAAAAATACTATCAAGGATAGACAACCCCTCAGTAACAAGTTTTTTGTTAATGGTCAAAGGCGGCATTATTCTAATTACCTTTTCGGCAGTACAGTTGATAATTAAACCTTTTTTTAATGCTTCAACAACAATGGGTTGCCCTGCCATTGAAAGCTCAATTCCAATATGCAAAC
>JAKPOE010000114.1 GCA_029548025.1 Spirochaetota bacterium | reverse complement strand
TAGTATTTTGCACAACTCAACATTTTCTTCTACTGAATGACCGGCAACATTGGGTATTACCGTGGCTTTTGATTGTAATAAAAATGGTAATTTTTGCTGTAAAAATATTTCCAGACCAACATTTTCCAATCCAATTGAGTTAAGCATGCCAGATGGTGTTTCCACAATCCTTGGTCCAGGATTTCCGGATCGTGGTTTAAGCGATAATCCCTTGGTAAACAGTGCACCCAGTAAACCTATATCAAAGTATTGAGAAAGTTCTTCGCCGTAACCACCAGTGCCTGAAGCAATGGTAATTGGATTTTTCAGTGTACAATTTCCCAATGTTATTGAAAGATTCACAAGCGTGCCATGTGTTATTTAGTAAAATTATAATCGTGAAATAGTATTATATCACAGATGCGTCAAGAAAATTACAATGCAACAATAAAATTTTCAAAAAATTAATTGTATGTATTCATGTTGACTATATCACCGTTTGATATGAACAGTGTTAAAACTGTTAAAAAAGGTAGCATGTGTATTATAGTATTGTAATAGCACAAATTTTATTTGTTAGATGGTTGGTCATGATATACATTGCGTTTGATATTGATGGGACACTATACGACTGCTCAACGATTGTTGGCGATGCATTTGCGCAGGGGATAGATGAGTTTTTAAAAAATCATCCCGAACTTGATATTAACAAACCGTCAACTCAGGAAATAGTGAACCTGGTAGGTACTCCTGTTAACGAAATATTTTATACTCTGTTTCCCCGCTTACCTTACAATTTGGTGCAACAACTGAATGATATCTGTACCAATAAATTATCATCTATGGTATTACAAAAGAAAGGTATTATTTTACCAGGAGTTATCGAAACAATTCCAATGTTGTATAATAATGGTTATACACTGTTAACCGCATCGAATGGCAGAAAAAAATATGTACAGGCAATACTTGATGCTTATGAACTATCGCACTATTTTTTCAATATCGTTGCGCTGGAAGATAAGAGATTGCACAATAAAACACAATTGCTGACATATTATAAAAATAGTCTCTATGATTGTAAACAGCTCATTATGGTTGGCGATAGAACCAATGATATGGTGGCTGCACAAAATAATGGATTGCCATTTATTGCCTGTGCTTTTGGGCATAATGCTCATGAGGTTGAGCATTGCCGATGGATTGCTCATTCATTTTATGAGATACCGCAGATTGTTGAAAGAATAATCGAAAATTGTTGATTTATGGTGTGCTTGTTGCATACTGCTTAACCATGTACGACAGTCATTTTTAATGTTTTTTAAGATATGGAGGGTTTATGTATATAGAAACGACAACCTGTATTTCTTTAGAGCATTGTGCTCTATTAAAGCGTTATTCACAATTGCATGGCATATCAATACGAACGTTACTATCTTCATTGATTCATTATGCAATACTAACAGAAAAAAGGAAAGCTCAGCCGTTCAAAAGAGTTGAATACAGGGAAAGAAATCAAGATTGGAAACGTTTTCATCTGTATTTATTTGAAGATGAATATGAATTTTTCATAGATGTAAAAAAAGTTTGGAAGATGTCGCTTGCAAATGTCATTGCTTATTGTAT
>JAKPOE010000107.1 GCA_029548025.1 Spirochaetota bacterium | reverse complement strand
GACGGAATTGCACGAATTTATGGTTTAGATAATGCAATGGCTGGTGAAATGCTTGAATTTGAAAATGGTGCATATGGTCTGGTTTTTAACCTGGAAGAGAATTCAATCGGTGCTGTTATTTTAGGTGACTATCTTTCAATTGAAGAAGGCGATACGGTTAAGAGATTGAACAGGGTTTTGGCAGTACCTGTTGGTCCAGAGCTGTTAGGTAGAGTAGTTAATCCTCTGGGTATACCATTGGATAATAAAGGACCAATTAATACAACAAAGATGCGGCCTGTTGAATTTTTAGCTCCTGGTATTGCCGATAGACAGCCAGTAAAAGAACCATTACAAACTGGTATAAAAGCTATCGACTCAATGACACCGATAGGTCGCGGACAGCGAGAATTGATAATTGGTGACCGTAAGACCGGGAAAACTGCAATAGCGATTGATACAATTATCAATCAGAAAGGTAAAGGAGTATATTGCATTTATGTGGCTATCGGGCAGAAAGCTTCTACTGTTGCATCTGTTGTTGAAAAATTAGAGCAGTATGGTGCGATGGATTATACTATCGTTGTTACTGCCAGTGCTTCTGACCCAGCACCACTACAATATATTGCACCTTATGCGGGTTGTGCAATGGGTGAATATTTTATGTATGAGAAGAATGGCCATTCCCTTTGTATATATGATGACCTTTCAAAACAGGCGAATGGTTATCGTCAGCTTTCTTTGTTGCTTAGAAGGCCTCCAGGACGAGAAGCGTATCCAGGTGACATTTTTTACTGCCATTCACGACTTCTTGAACGTGCTGCAAAACTTTCGGATGACCTTGGTGGTGGTTCTTTGACTGCATTACCAATTATAGAAACACAGGAAGGTGAGGTTTCAGCATATATTCCTACCAACGTTATTTCAATTACCGATGGGCAAATTTATCTTGTACCTGGTTTATTTGCATCTGGCGTGCGGCCTGCGGTTGATGTTGGTATATCTGTATCACGAGTAGGCGGGAATGCTCAGATTAAAGCTATGAAAAAGTATGCTGGTTCATTACGACTTGATTTAGCACAGTTTCGTGAACTTGAAGCTTTTGCTCAATTGGGAACTGAGCTTGATCCTGCAACACAGCGTCAGCTCGATAGAGGTCAAAGACTTGTTGAGGTATTAAAACAGGTTCAATATGAGCCAATGCCTGTTGCTGAGCAGGTTGCTATTATATATGCAGGAACTCAGGGGTATCTTGATAAAGTTCCAGTACCCGAAGTGAAAAGATTTGAGAAAGAATTTTTAAAATTTTTGCGCGATGCGCATCCTGAATTATTAGATGGAATTTCATCAACTGGCGAACTTAAAGATCCGGATAAATTTGGGAAAGTAGCGGGTGATTTTGTCGAAAGCTATCTAGCCGGAAAAAAAGCAGATGTAAGAGCGTAATAAACTAAAAAAGAGGAATAGCTGTGGCAACACAACGAGAAATATTAAAGCGAATTAATTCTGTTAAGAATACACAGAAGATTACCAGAACGATGGAAATGGTTTCTACTGCTAAGATGAAAAAAATGCAGGATAGAATTGTAATGTCGAAACCTTATTCAGAAAAGTTAGAAACCATTATAGAACATCTGCGACAAACCGGCGTTGAAGATGTATTTGACCCGCTAATGCAGGAAAGACCGGATCCCAATAGAATATTAATACTTATGATTACTGGTAACAGAGGGCTATGTGGTGGTTTTAATACACGAATTATTGAAAATACTATTGGTTTTAAAAGTAAACTAACAATTGAGGAAGGCAAAGAAGTTTTAGTCTATTCAATAGGGAAAAAAGGAACAAATTATTTAAGATTTATTAAGGAGCCAATGTTTAAGTCGGTATTAAATCCTGAAGATAAATTTAAATTTGATGATGCATCAAAATTAGGTGAGGAACTTATAAATCTTTTTGTTACCGGTGAAGTTGATGAAGTATATGTTTCATATACCAAGATTATGACTCGATCAACACAAAAAGCTACAATTTCACGTTTGTTACCATTAAAACCTGAAGGTGGTGCAATACAGGAAAGTGTTGAAGAGTTCCATGTAGAATATATTTTTGAACCTAATCCTTATAAGATATTTTCTTCGTTGTTACCATTATATATTAAAATGAAGCTTTATACTGCTGTTTTGGAGACTGGATTCTCAGAAAACTTTGCCAGGCGAGTAGCAATGAAGAATGCAACTGATGCAGCTAAAGAAATGGTAAGAGATTTAACGATTACTTATAATAGAGCTCGTCAGGCTAAGATTACGAAGGAAATCTCTGAAATAGTAGGTGGTGCTGCAGCCCTTGAATAAGGGTAGATGATATATAATATTTTATTCATGAATTAAGGAGTTAAATATGGCTGAGAATATAGGTAAGGTTGTTCAGGTTATTGGATCTACATTAGATGCTGAGTTTCAGGAAAACAAGTTACCTGCTATTTATAATGCATTAAAATTAGAAGTAGAGGTTATGGATGAAAGAAAAACCCTTGTTTGTGAAGTTGCTCAGCATTTAGGTGGCAATAGGGTTAGAGCTGTTGCATTAGGTTCAACTGATGGTGTAAAACGAGGTGCTTCAATCATTGATACTGGTGCTCCAATTACAGTACCAGTTGGTGAAGAAACATTAGGGAGGGTATTTAACCTCCTGGGTGATGTAGTTGATAAAGGTGTACCAATAACTGTCAAGGAAAGAAGGTCAATCCACCAGGAACCCCCAAAATTTGATCAGCTGGAACCAAAAGCTGAGATTTTCGAAACTGGTATTAAAGTGGTCGATTTAATAGAGCCTTATATCAAGGGCGGTAAAACTGGATTATTTGGTGGTGCTGGTGTTGGAAAAACTGTCGTTATTATGGAGCTTATTAACAACGTTGCTATGCAACATGGCGGTTATTCAGTTTTTGCTGGTGTAGGCGAAAGAACTCGTGAAGGGAATGACCTGTGGTTGGAAATGAAGGAATCTGGTGTTATAAACAAAGCCTGTCTTGTTTATGGTCAGATGAATGAACCGCCTGGGGCACGATTACGAGTAGCATTGAGTGCCTTGACTATGTGTGAGTATTTTAGGGATTTGTCAGGTAGGGATGTTCTTTTGTTTATAGATAATATATTCAGATTTTCACAGGCTGGTTCAGAGGTGTCAGCGTTGTTAGGACGTATGCCTTCAGCCGTAGGTTACCAGCCAACGTTAGCAACAGAAATGGGTGAATTGCAGGAAAGAATTACTTCCACTAAACGTGGTTCTATTACGTCTGTACAGGCTATCTATGTTCCTGCTGACGACTTAACCGACCCTGCTCCGGCAACCGCATTTATACACCTTGATGCAAGTACTGTTCTTTCGCGTCAGATAGCGGAAAAGGGGATTTATCCAGCAGTTGATCCACTGGAATCTTCTTCACGAATACTATCGCCTGAAATAGTTGGTGAAGAACACTATTCAGTTGCAACTGAAGTAAAGCGAATATTACAGCGATATAAAGATTTACAGGATATTATAGCAATATTAGGTATGGACGAGTTATCTGAAGAAGATAAGCTGTTAGTACAGCGAGCAAGGAAAATCGAGCGATTTTTATCACAGCCATTTTTTGTTGCTGAACAGTTTACTGGTATGGCAGGTAAATATGTAAAATTGGAAGAGACAATAAAAAGCTTCAAAGGATTGATAAATGGTGAATACGACCATTTACCTGAACAGGCTTTTTATATGGTTGGGACAATTGAAGAAGCAGTTGAAAAGGCAAAGAAGCTTGCTGGTAACTAATATCGTTTAGAGGATACTGTTATGGCATTGAAATTAAATTGCAATGTATTGACACCAGAACGTCAGATATATGAAGGGCAGATTGATTTTGCGGTTGTTCAGGCTTATGATGGTGAGATGGGATTTCTGTATAATCATGCACCATTAATATCTGAATTAGGTACTGGTGAAATTAGATTGCGTAATGGTGACGCTACTGAATATTTTTATGTTGATGGTGGATTTGTCGAAATTAAAAATAATTCACTGATCATTTTAGCTCAAGAAGCCGCAATGAAAGGGGAGTTAAGGGCTGATCTGTTAGAAGCAAAGATTAAAGAAATATCAGCGTTGCCAAGACCAGAAAGATATGCAGAACGTTTAACAATTGATATAGAATTAAAAAAGTTAAAAGCGCGTTTACAGATTGCAAAAAAGTAAGTAAAAATTATTGATGAAATATTATATAGAATTAAAAAACGGGCAGGTTGACCTGCCCGTTGCATTTTATACAAGTGAATAAAATGCCTTTTTATCATTATCAGTTGCCAATAAATAGTGATCGGTATATTCTAATAATTTATTATACAATTCATTCCTTTGCTTAATAAGAAGTTTCCCGGTATAAGTATCCTTTACCTGTAATGGTGTTTCAAAGTTATCTATTGTTTCAACTTGTAAATTAACTGGCTCTTTTTTTTGGCGAGCATTGATTATTTCTTCAGGAGTAGGTAAAATTATTGCATATAATGAATAAGGTGTCTGGATAAGAGCATGCCCTCTATTTAAGTATGCATCTGAAAAACCACCATCTATATTGATAGCTCTGCCATCTGGTGAAGCAATTTTCTCACCTTTACGAATATCAATTGGTGTATGTCCATATACTATTCGTTCAACGCCAAATTCATGCATTATTTTATCCATAAATTCATTTTTTAATAGATTTTCACCCCAATATAATAATTTTTCTTTATGTGTTGTTTTATCAACAAGATAATAACGTTCAAAGGTTTTCATTGCATTTTTACCAAAAAATGGTGATTTTGACCCACACCATAAATAGAACATCAGAGCTAAATCTCCTGGATCCTGTAATTTGCCTTCTAAATAATTCTTTCCTATTGTTTTAATCCGATGTTGTAAATAGTCTAATAATTCTTTCCCTTTGTACCCTGAGAATTCTTCAAAATCACCATCTTCTGTGCTGGGTATCAATGCGTGAATATTGAGTATATAATTATGGATATGATATAGTTTTCCATGTTCAAATAAAAATTCCATGAGATAACGGATTTTTTTACTGATTGCAAATTGATATGATAGATCATTGATAATATCTTCTTCTTCTGGTGAAAGTTTTGTGGGATCGTTTAAATCAATTGTTGGGAAATGTGTATCGGTAAGTCCATCAGTATTGTTGTTTTTTAACATCTCAGCTAATTTATTAAGCCATAGCCTTGATTCCATATTGAATTCAGGATTGTTGTGTATAGTTTGCTCTTCAAGTTTAAACTGGATGATGGATAATGCCTTTTCCATTCTACGAGATACATCTTGTTTTGCTTTAAAATTACCAGTAATTTCACCAGTATATGTAGATAGTGCGAAATTTTTTAATTTGTCAATATTTATACCAATACGTTCAAGAAAAGCAAGATTGTCATAACGAGTAGTGATACGTAAAGCTTCAGCAATAAGTGATTGATTTCCGGCAGATGCTCCCATCCATAATATATCATGATTGCCCCAGATGAATGTAAGATATCGCTTTATGTCTTTTTGATTAAGAATTCTTATTATTTTATCAGGTTCATCTCCCCTGTCAAATACATCGCCAAGTACAATTAAATGCCCTAATATAACCTGTTTTACAATTTTACACAGTGAACTGATGATTTTATCTGCTATTAATTCATTTTCATAAATTATATCTGGAACAGGATAGTTTAATATAAGGTTCTCAAGAACATGTTTAAGGTCTTTATTTATATTAATACGGATTTCATCAAAATCACGAACATTTTGTACGCGGTATTGGATGATTCTTATAAGTGAGGAGATTATATCCTGACGGTCTAACCTATAAACATCATCTTCAAAATAACGTTCTTTGCGAATAATCCTGCCTAAATAGTATATCTTTTCTTTTGAAAATGTTTTGGGTAATGCTTCATAACATATGCGCCATACCAGGCCAAAGCGTCCTTTTAATATTGACACAAATCTATCTCCCGCACCGTGGGGGTCGCTTATCCACATGGTTGTATCAATATATTCGTTCAGGCGGGAGTCTATTTCAGTAAGGTCGCGGATAATATTATGCAATGCTGATATGTTTTTTTCGGTGTACATAGATCCTCCGCTAATAAAAAAATTTACATGATTTTACCGCCAACATCGTCTATGTCAATATCTTCAAGGACTTCTTTCATTGTTTCTTTATCTATCTGTGAAAGATTATCTAATCCCTGAGCTATTGCAAATACTTTCTTTTTGACATAAATTGGTGCTTTTGCTCGTAATGCAATTGCCATAGCATCACTGGGGCGACAATCAATGATCATTTCAGAACTATCTGGAGCAACTAAATTAAGCTTTGCAAAATAAATGTTATCTTTTAAATCATCAATTACTACTGATTCAAGAGAATAATGGAATGTATTGATCATTGTTATTATAAGATCGTGTGTTAAAGGGCGAATTGGTTTTTTGCCTTCAAGCTCAATGGCAATAAGGCTTGCTTCTAAAGGAGCAATCATGATGGGCAGAATGTTTCCCGTTTCATTGTCTTGCAGAACAACTATAGGTGTATTGCTTTCTTCATCCAGAACAATAGTAACTATGTCAACTTTGCATAATGACATCTCAATTCCTTTTTTGCGTTATTTGTATTCAATATAAAATGAATATATAAAAAAATCAAGTAAAGTTAAGGCTTTTTGGCTTTTATTTTTTTATACAGCTTGTTTTTAAGGATATTTATGAAATATAGAGCAACAATTGCACTGTGGGTTTCTTTATTGCTCTCACATTCTATGTAATCAGCACGATTTAGTTCCTGCAGCAATCGTTTTATGTCTTCAGTAGCATGCAATGTGTCTGTTTTTGCACCAAATATATAACATGGCGTTTCAATAAAAGCAAGTTTATCCCATAGACTATAATTTTTTAATGATAGTGCATTGGGTTTGAGCTTATAAGGATCAGCAGCATTGATGGTATTGGTATATTTGATAAGCTGTTCTTTTTCTTTTCTGGTATTTAATCTGAAAGTTTTTAAATACCATATAACTAATTTTTTTAACACGTTATACCATGATGGGGGCAAATTGGGAACGATATCTCCTAATATGGGAGGAAATCTGAATACAGGGATTGGCCCAATGAGAAGTGCACATTCAGGTTCACGTGTTCGCATGGCTAAATATTCTAAAATTACAGAAGAACCCAGTGAACTGCCTGCCATAACGAATGTTCTTTTTTTAGGTATTATCTGTTGTATTACTTCATGAAGATCAAGAACCATTCTCATGACGTTGAAAGAAAAATCTGTGCATGATTTGCCATCAGGTATTTTAGAAGAAATTTTTTCCCTGGTTTCAATATATATTACATGGTATTCATCGGTCAATGAACGTAAAACATCTTTCCAGCCGGATATATGGGAAAGCCATCCTGCAACAAAAAAAATTATTGGTTTTGATACATTGTCATGTTTTGGAATAAAATCTATGCAATAGAGTTGTATTCCATCAGATACATGAATATAGAAGTCATTGATTCTTGTTGATTGCCCGGCATATTCAGAAAGTTCCATAG
>JAKPOE010000082.1 GCA_029548025.1 Spirochaetota bacterium | reverse complement strand
AACACCGGCAATCTATAATGAAATAATTGCTCATTCCGTTGGCACCACCTATTTTAAACCAGATATTGATACAATCTTTGAGATTGGCGGGCAGGATGCAAAATATGTATATTTGAAAAACGGAGTGCCTATTGATTATGCTATGAATGAGGCATGCTCTGCCGGGACAGGTTCATTCCTTGAGGAGTCAGCACAGGGTGACCTGAATATTGCTCAAGCATGGGAAATAGGGGATATTGCTTTGCAGGCGGAAGAGCCGCTGAAGTTTGGTGAACATTGCTCAGCTTTCATAAACTCAGATATCCGTAAGGCAATACAACAGGGTGCAAGCAAGGAGGATATCACCGCTGGATTGGTTACATCAATTGTTGCAAATTATCTCAATAGGGTTGTTGGCAACAGAACTATCGGTAATGCCATTGTGTTACAGGGTGGAGTGGCAAAGAACAAAGCGGTACCGCTTGCATTTGCCATGCTGTTACAAAAAAATATAACTGTGCCGCCTGATCCGGAACTAATGGGGTGTTTTGGTGTTGCTATTGTTGCGTTGCAAAAGCTGCAGAGTGGATTATTGCAAAAGAAGTTATATTCGCTTGATGCAATAGTGCAAACTGAAATTATTTATGAACGCGAATTTACCTGTAAATCATGTGACAACTACTGCCCAATACGGGTGCTAAAAGTCAATGGCAACAAATATATGTTTGGCGGACGGTGCAATAAATATGCCAATATGCGCAAAAAGCGTATCATCAATGATGATGAGGTTGTTGACTTTATTGAAAAACGGAATGAACTGTTATTTAAGGAATGCGCACCCCAGCCATTGGCAGGCAATTCCACCATGAGCGTTGGTATTCCTCTTTGCTTTTCAACCTACACGTTGTGGCCCCTCTATGCATGGTTCTTTTCCCAATTAGGTGTGGCGATAGTTACTTCTGATGAAATTTCAGATGAAGGGAAAGCTAAAGCTGAAAGTGCATATTGCTTTCCGGCTGAAATAGCACATGGCGCTGTAAAAAATATCCTTGATAAAGGTGTTGATTATATTTTTCTGCCTCACATGAAAGAGATGAAAAGTTTTGCTGATGATGCACGGGCAACATTTTGTCCAATCACGCAGGGATTGCCCTACTATATGGAAAAGGCGTTTGATGAATTGCCAGAAGAAAAAATTCTTTCACCGGTTATAAGCCTTACGCTTTCAGATGCAATGACAGAACAATCCTTTGTTGATGTTGCTGTGACACTGGGATTTTCAGTTGAGCAGGGGAGGAGTGCCTATCATGTTGCTCTGGATAAGCAAAATGAATATTTTGTAAAAGCTAAACAATTAGGGAAAGAGGCGCTTGAGTTTTCAAAGAGGTTGTCAAAACCTGCGATAGCGCTGCTGGGAAGGCCGTATAATGCGTTTACAAAAGATGCCAACATGGGAATACCTAAAAAATTTACGAGCATTGGTTATACTGTTATCCCCTTTGATATCATCCCCTTTGATGACGAGCCCATATTCCCCAATATGTACTGGTTTTATGGACAACTGGATATGAAAGCCGGTGTAAAGCTTGCCAATGAGGACAATATCTATGTAACCTTTATTTCAAACTTTTCATGTGCGCCCGATTCATTCATGCTGCACTATGTAAAATGGATAATGGGGACAAAGCCATTTCTCATTTTGGAATTAGATTCGCATACTGCTGATGCCGGCGTTGATACGCGTGTAGAAGCATTCCTTGATATTGTCGATGGTTACCGGCAAAAAGGTATTGATAAGCAGTTGGAGCGCTATGACAATGGATTGCGTTTCATTATTGAGGATGATGGTCTTTTTGTAAGGAATAGTTATACCGGCAGCAAAATACCTGTACGCAACAATCCCAAGGTTAAGGTCCTTTTATCCAACATGGGGCGATTGGGGGTTGAGCTTCTTGCTGCATCGCTGCGTTCAACCGGTATCAATGCAATAGCAATGCCTGTGCCCAATAACAGAACATTGCAGGTAGCACGGCAGTTTGTTTCAGGCAAAGAATGCTTACCATCGCATCTGGTTCTGGGCAGTGCATTGAACTTTTTTTCCTCCACGCACTACCGGAAAGATGAAATATATCTTTTGTTTGTTCCTACCACACAGGGCCCATGTCGTACGGGTCAATATTTTGTTTTTTATCAAAATCTTTTTAAGGATTTACGATTGGAAAACGTGTGTGTTATTACATTGGATTCTTCAAATTCATATAATGAGCTTGGATCACATTTTTCAAAGCATGCATGGTGGGGTGTTGCTATAAGCGACTACATGAAAGACATTGAAACTTCGCTAAGAGCATGCGCTGAAGATCCGCTAAGTGCACTGGCATTGTACGACCAGTTATGGCAGGAATTGATATCGATAGCAGAGAAGGATGTGGCAAAAGTTATACCTGCTTTACAAAGGATTGCTGCTGCCATAAAACAAATACCTTTAAAGAGAACTATCGAACAATGTCCCATGGTACTGGTTGTTGGGGAAATTTATGTTCGGCGAGATGACTTTGCTGTTGATGAGTTGATTAAGCATTTCAGCACAAAAGGTATCATTGCAAAAGTTTCGGGCGTCAGCGAATGGATTTACTATTGTGATTTTATCCGGGAATATGAGTATAAAAAAGCAATCAAGGCAGCGCCGTGGTATAAAAAACTATTTATACCTGAAGCAAAGAAATTGCTATTGTTTTACATTGAGCAGTGGTACAAACACAGTGTTGAAAATAAGATAAAAAAAGCTTTAATGCCTACCAACCTGATTCCTGAAACACCTCATGATATGCATCGCATTATGGAGATGTCGCAACAGCATTTTGTTAATCTTGAGTTGCAGTCAGAGATTACTATTTCAAGCGGTGTGGCTGCAAGCGCGATGGAGGATGGCTACTCAGGTATTGTTAATATTTCACCATTTGCATGTTTGATAGGAAGGGTCATTGAAGGCATACTTGCTCCATGGGCACGTACAAAAGGATATCCTATGATGTCGGTGGAGATTGATGGCAATGCATTGCCTCCTACAGCACTGAATAAATTAGACATATTTATGTTGAATGTTATGCGATTTAAAAAGCAAACTGCCGAAGCTGCTATAGTGGATTACCCGGGCATGGAAAATGTAGCAATAGACAGAAAGCTGGTTAAAGAGCTGTAGCGCTAAGATTTTTTTATAAATGCTATTGCCTCGTTCATTGTTGGGAAAACAGCAAAGTAATCAAACATTGCAGGCTGTTCTATCATTATTTTTTGTAAAAGGTCATCCGTTATGACAAGGAGTGCATATCCGCGGGTTTTCTTCCAGAATTGCAACGATTTCATTAAAATGCCTATTACAGGATTGGATACCTCTTTTACTGCTAATACATCCAGTATATAGTGCTGATGATCAGGATAGTTTTGCATATCTTGCTTGACAAATTCTAAGATTTCATTAGCCTCTTCTTTGGTAAGGATTGGTTTTTTGATTGTTCCTAATAATATTTTTGTATCCTTATCGTATTCTAAGGAAAATAAATCTTTTAATGTGCTCATAAGCAACCTTTTACATTTTTATAAATTAATGTCATGATAACCTTTGAAATAGATAGTTGTCAATGAAAAAAGATAGTTTCTATAAATATTTAGTTGTAATACTATATTTTTAAATTTTAATTGAGATTGCTCATGCTGCACAGTAGTGCACTAAACCAGTATACAGATTATTGACATTAGCTTCACTATTCTATGTGTGAAAGGGTAGCCGTGCAATCATGTTCCGTCCGATCAAAAAGATAGCATATTATTTAAGTATTGGTGTTGCTGGTTTCATAGTTTTGTTGTTCATTGGTATTGTTGTTGTTAATGTTTATATTACCGACAACAGAGCTACCAGAATCCTCATCTCACAAATAGAATCCAGCCTTAACGCTACAGCTTCATTACAGGTAACCCATTTTTCATTGTTTCATGGATTTGAGATAAAAAATTGTAAACTTTTTGTTTCAGGTGATACCACACCATTACTACAGTTTGATACCTTTAAACTAAAGTATAGCCTGTTACCCATGATTATTGGGAAGGTTAACATCTATGAGGTTGGGCTGTATAATCCGTCAATTGTCATTGATGAACACAAAGGGGTATGGAATTTTCAGAGGATGCTGAAACCCTCTGAAAAAAAGGAAAAAGAAAAAAAAGAAGAAAAGCAAAAAGCAGAAGCAAGGGAAGCAATTACACTGCCAATTCCAGTAGAATTTCTTTTTAATTTCATAGTGCAAAATCTTTCAGTAACCGTGCATGGCAGTACGTATGAACTACAATGTAATGATTTTTCATCTTATATAACAGTACATGCACCTTCAATCAACTCCATACCATTGAATATAAAGGCTTTAGCATTGTTTGACAAAATGAACATTACTATAAATCCACAAAAAACGCTTCAGCTTTCATTTTTATCCAGAGATGTAAAGGCAGGGCCACCGGTGCTGTTTTCATTTCATATTGCCTACCATCCTGATCAAAAGCAACTATCAAGCAGCTTCATATGCGGCACCTATACTACGCCGATGCGTTTTGTTCAAAAGCATGTAGCACCGGTAAATGCTAAAATAGAATATGATATCATATATAATCCTTCAACTGACATCCTTCGCTGTAACACCTTTGTGATTACATTTAATCAATCCACCTGGGTATCATTTGCTGGTAGTATAATGCATGTTAACAAAAATCCAACGATTTCCTTTGCGATGCTTGATAGCAATATCAGACTTCATGAGCTGTACACCTATACCAGCAAGCTGATAGGTGCAAACCCATACTTTAATGGCACTGTCTCCCTATTTCCTCTTGTGATAACAGGTACTGGCAGCAATTTCACCATTAAGGGTACTATTAGCGGGCAGAATGTAGCAGTTGCTACCGGAGGTTTTTCAATAACCGTTCCTTCATTTACCATACCCTACACCGTTGCTATGAGCAACACTAACGTTGCAGGATTGCTACAGATACATATACCGCATTTTTATTATGCACTTGGTGAAAAGTCAAAGGATAATGGCGCAGATATAGTGTGTGAGCTCAATTACAATCGCAACACGGGGTTTATGCAAATACATCGTTTTGTCATGGTACACCGAGATGCTGATAGTGCAAAGGAAGCAATACGGTGCGAGCTGGATGGAACAGTTTCGTTGCATGATAGTATACAGGCACGCATTGCCGTACATCCATTGATGATCAATATGCCGGTATTAATGCATACAGTACCCGCTCACCTGAAACAGGCACTATCAACAAGTCCTATAACAAAACCGGTTAATGTTACGTTGAACACCACGGTGCAATCTTCTAAAAAAGTAAATACAGTAGAGCTTGCTGCCATACTGGCAATACCTGATTATGATATTGATGACCTAAAACTTACAGCGTCAATAGCTCATAAACCTGAGCAGCAAAAAATTACCATTTCTGTTTTAGAGCTGTCCAGTAACAAAAAAAACATGGCTATACAAGCCCATGGCAATGTTGTACTGGGGAATAATCCCATGATTGATGTGAGTACAGGGTTAACTGTTGCACCTATAGTGCCAGTTGTATTTGCTGATTATTCCTTGAGTGGTCAATTGGCAGTTGCAATGCATCTCAAAGGAACAGTGCATAAATTATCAGCAAAGGGTAATGTTGTGTCAAAGAAGCTACAGATTGAAAATAAACCCCATAAACTGTATGTTGGCCCTGTTGATATCAATATTCCTGTCATGTATACCATGGGGGAGAGCTTTGAGCTGCCGTTTGATGTCGCTGACAGTATGAACATTGAATTGTTTAAACCTGATGTTAATGTTTCCATAGGCAGGATTGTTGCAAAACATCCATCGCGTGATATTGCATTTGAGTATATGAGTAGTTGCAAAGGGTATATTGGATGTAAACGCAACACACTGGAAATAAAGAATGTACAGGCAACAGTAATGGGCGGAACGGTAACATTAAAGGAGCTACTCTTTAATCTGGCAGATCTTAAACCTGAAAATATGGGATTCAGAGTTGCATTCAATGTCAATGATATTGATATAGGAAAACTGGACAATCCGTCTTCTATACGAATACATCACAACTCATTGTTATCGATGAATGCACAGATGCAGGGTAAAAATTTAACTACAGGCCAGAATCTTGACGTTTCAGGTACTGCTACTATTTATAAGGTTGGTGAACAGTTTGCCAACCGATTGTTCAAAGGCTTGAATGAAGAAAAGGGGAAATCAAAATTGGGTATGGCACAATTTGCTGTGGATAATTCGCTTATTGTTGCCGGCTTTGATTTTTATATTGATAAGGGGCTTGTATATCCAACGGTAGTGTTTAAGCGCAAAATACTGGGTGCAGTGGTGACGGTTAACAATGAACGGGTTCGCTATGAACGCATTCCGGTGATGGAGTTTTTTAACAAGGTGCGGGAGGAATCATTATGAAAAAAAACGTGGTGGCGATAGCACTCGCGTGTATTGCCGGTATAGTTGTTTGTATGTCTGGATGTACTTCCTCCGGTTGTATTCAAGATATGCCAAGTTGCCTTGAAATATACCCACCTGCTATCAATATTACCGGTGAAAAGACCGCGTTAGAGCGTCAGCTCATTGGAGAATACCATGAGCTTGAACAGGACGCATGGGTTACATCGACGGTGATGACCCCATCAAAAGGGAATCGTAAAGCGGTTATCAACGCTGACGGGGAGTTGCTGAATGCCATCCAGATCAGGGAATTAAACAGCGATATAATACGGTTATATAAGGATAAAGGGCTTATTGGCGAACAGAATAACGGATATATTGCAATAGTGGATGAAAAAAGGCTGCAATCGCTGCAATCGCTGCAGGAATCTGATGCAATACGCACCATTGTACAACAAGAAAATAATGCCCGCAGTATTATTTTTGTTAAAAGTTCAGGTGCCACCAAAAGCAATGAAACAAAAGCTATACAGTTTGCAGTTGAATTTGCCAAAGAGCAGCATGCAAAAGCTAAAAAAGGTGACTGGATACAAAACAATGACGGGCGCTGGGTGAAGAAATGAAGCGTGTATTGTTCATAGTACTGTTACTATTGCTATCGTTTGATGGATGTGTTTCTACTGCACAGCGTGATGTTCCATTTGATTATTCACAGGTTTTAACAAAAGAGTATCGTTTTGGTACGGGCAGAGCTATACCTCTTACCTTTGAGCGTTCGGTAAATGTAAGTGGTACTATTACTACTGATGGGAAGTACTTTATCTATGCATCAAACAGAGAGCGTAATAATTTTGATATCTATCTTAGGCCACTGGATGACATTACAACGTTTCGATTAACCGTACACCCTGCAAAAGATTTTGCACCTGATGTTTCACCTGATGGTAAATGGTGTGTATTTGTTTCAACACGGGATGACCCCCAGGGTGATATTTTGCTCATGAAATTAAATATAGCTACGATAGTATCACAGCGTGAATTAGAAAGCGAGCAGCCTTCGAAAAATCTTACAACAATAAAAGATGCAACAACCGGCGCTATAGTCCCCATAAGGGATGCAAGCCCATGCTTTTCGCCTGATGGCAAATGGATTGCCTTTTCATCTGAGCGCGAAGGTGAGGAAAGCATTTTTATTATGGGCAGGGATGGCAACAATGTTCGCAAGATAACCGGAGGGATGCAACCACGGTTTTCAAATGATGGCAATGCGATTCTTTTTACAAAACAGGATGGCAGGGGAACCAACCTTTACCGGATAACTATCGCAACCGGTGCTATACAAAAGCTTACCAATAATTTGTCACTGCAACTGTCGCCATGCTATGGAAAAACAGATGATGATATCTATTTTACACGGATTGAGCATGATACCAGCGGCGATGGAATGGTTAATGCCAATGATAATGGTATGCTGTATTATTACAATGCAAAAACGGGTGAAGAATATCCGTTGACATTGATTGATGAATCTTCAACCGCGCCACGATGGGTACCGTATGCTGATGGGGTTATTGTCTATAGTGTGGTTGAAGGTGAGCACATAAACATGGCAATGATTCCCCATACGGGGATAATACCAAAACAAAAAAATGCACTTAGACAGTATGAACTGGCGCTGAAATATAAAGAAGATTTTGATGATATAGAACGATATCAGCGATGTTTGTTTGCAACATATTATTTTTTTAGAGAAGCGGTGGATATTGATTCCCAGATGATTATTGCAAAGGCTCTGTATGAACTTTCAAGGGATGAACACTATACCGCTGCAAAACAGATATTGCAGGAACTATCGCCAGGAAGCAAGCCGGCTTTATTGTATTCGCAATTTATATCCTTAAAAGAAAACAATACAATAGCATACCTTGAAAAAAACATAAAAGCGTTGAAGTTGGAAAACAATGAAAAGCTAACGCCATTTTTTATGGAAGAGTTAGCTGATAGGTATGTGCGTCAGGGTTTCACGCAGAGAGCTTTAGCAGCGTACCGCGATATTGCTAATACCTATACCACCTATTCCAGGCTTGCATATGTGCGCTTTAAGATTGGCCGGTTGCTGTACGGGGGATTTACTATACCTGAAGAATGGATAGTGCTGTTGGAATCATCATACACCTATCTAAAAAATGAAATTACGATGGAAGTTGTTAATGCTACAAAACAATTGCCGGCAGCTCAGCGGTATGCAGGTGCGAAGGAAGCTGTTGAACGGTATACCCTGCCTATTGCAAAGGCTATTTTTCAATACATAGCTGCCACCAGCCTTCTTGAGCTAGGGAAAAATGAAGAGGCATTGCTCTACTTAAAACAGGGGCTTGCAAATACAAAAAAACTGGATGTTGCATATTTTTTATTCAATGTAAAATCAGGCGAGCTTGCACAAAAACAGAAAAGCGATGATTGGGCTGGCTACTATGAGGCTGCAACAAATAACTTTCAGGCCCAATGGAAGCAGGATATTCGTCCTATTATTGAACAATTGATAGATTACTTTGAAACAAACGGACAAAAACTGTATGAGGAGGGGAAATACAAAGAGTCCAGTGAATTGTATAAACGTTATATTACCATGAATACATTGCTATATCTGAGGCGTCGTTATCAGGATGTGTACAACATAAACGCTGCAGGAGCGCATATTGGATACATCAATGCCAGTATTCCATTACAACATACTATGCTGGAAACACTTGAAAATGAATATTCCGGGCAGGGTCACCGCCTTTCGGTTGCGCGTATGGATTTTGATAAGGCGCATATCTATGCACTTGGCTATATCTATGTACAGAAAGCTATATCGGTTGGCTCGTCACCTCGTGCTATGGAAGGCAGAGCATCAGAGGAATTTGAGAAGCAGCTTGATATGTTGAAACAGGCGCTATACCATATTGATTGGGCTTTGTTTATTGATGATAGATTTGTTGATGCGTATTTATTAAAAGGGTGGGTATATCAGTATGTGGATGAATTGCGGATGTGCTGCCCTTCTAAGAAGCGTTTGATTGATTCATATTTTAGTGAGTACCTCTGGGAACAATGCATTCCACTGTATGAGAAAGCACTGGAGGCAAACGATGAAACTATAACATCTCATAAAGAGGCGGATATACATACCAATCTGGCAAATATATATTTTCTGCTTAAAAATTATACTTTAGCTTTGCCTCATTATAACAAGGCTGCCAGCTATCAAAAGGTATTTACCTCATTAAAAGAAGAAGCACAGTTTTATTACCATTATGGATATTGCCTATGGCAACAGGGAAACTATAGCGGTGCATATGCAGCCATGCAGCGTACATATACTATTTATAAGGCGATAGCTCAGAAGAATGAGCTTTCAGTAAAAGATCAGCTCTATACATTATATAAATATTTTGCCTTATTTCAACAGATGCAGGGGAATTATACTAAGGCGATAGACTGGTATACTACATGTGTTATACATGCGGCACGCTATAATCATGAGGAAAGTAACTCACGATTATATATAGCAATAGCTGAATGCTACCGTAAACTGGGGAACGATAAAGAAGCATTAACTTATCTGGAACTTGCTGAAAAAAATGTATCACTAACAAAAGAAAAGCAATACAAAATAGGATTAAAAATAGTAACACTTGGTCCTGTATATGTGTTTACTGTAAATCAGGATGATATTATCATTGGTGAAGGAAAAATTGTTTCTGAGCTTTCATCTTTTGAAATGCAATTGCTTATTCATTCTATGACTGCAGAGATTTATATAAGCAATGGCAGGTTTACCGATGCTCTGACACGGTATGATAAAATTATAAAGTTAGCAGGTAATCGCAAAGGCAGCCTGTTCCTTGATGTTACATTTTCTGCACTGCAAAATGCCGGCTATTGCGCTGCTCAATCCGGACAAATTGCTGATGCTGTACGCTACTATGAACAAGCGCTGGCAATAGCTCAGAAAGAATCCATTGCTGTTGATAAGGTATACCGGATGATGCTGCAATGGGCTTACTGTTATACTGCAGGCAGTTATGGAGCAAAGGATGCTCTGCACCAAACTGATGTAGCGTTGGACACCATAGAGCACTATACAACAAGCATGTATGAACGTGTTTATGCTCAACTTAGCAATAACTATATCAATACTATGAAAGCCCAGAAAAAAAGGCCTGTCCCTGAGGATATAGAAAAATTATCGCAGCAGGCAACAAAACAGGTTGAAGGCAGTACCATATCATTTAATGCTCTTTATGCTCTGTTGCTGATGCAAAAAGCAACAATTATGGCCAATAACCAGTCATCCCTGGGACAAAGCACTGCAACAGCTTCTTTATATTCACAAGCATCAGCGCTATTATCACAGGCAATTGACTATAACGCTAATGATCCATATCATCAGGAATTTGTCATAAAATTACTTATCAATAGAGGTATATGCAATATTGCTACCGGCAAGGTTAAGGAAGGCTATGATGATATTATAAGCGCACGATTCAAGGCAAACGCTGTACAGTCAAAAGAATTGGTATGGTTTGCAGAAGCTACTGTATGGGATTATGCTAATCGCTATAATAGTTTAATGCAGCATATTGAAAATCCTGACAGCCTTATAGCTGGTGTTTTATCGCGTGTTGAGTTGTTGCCTCAATTATATGCGCGATATGCAGGCTTTATCTATAATCTTTATGATAGGTATACGGATTACTTGCTCAATGCAGGAAAATACAGAGAGGCATTTACTGCACAGCAACGCAAACAGATTGTTGCTTTAGCAATGTCAGGAGCAACGCTCAATGATTTTCACAATAAAGGTGATGATGAATTTTTTACTCATTACAAAAAAACATGTTTTACTGTTTATAAGCTTGAAAGGGCATTAACGCAGAAGATAGTAGCTGATGGAAAAAAGGAACTCATTGATACAATAAAGGAAAATCTATCCATGCAGTATAAAAAGATAGATACATTCCGTAAAAATGCTACAGATTTCATGGCACCCTATGTTGGTGCTTATAGAGCGACACGGTATGATGTGCCTGTGTTGCATTTTTATGACTATAACGGAAAGTTGTATTGCTGGATAGCATATAAAAATACGGTTGATTGGAGATTAATATCTGATGAAATAAATGCAAAAACTATAACCGCTGATATTGAAGCTGTTTTACAAAACTATGGTAACCGGGGCTATGTCATTTTAAATGATTCGTTTATGACTATACATCCATTGCTTGATACTACCCTGTTGTATAAGCTTGGATGTATACCATGTGCGGCACGGGCACCTGAAGTAGAAAAAAAAGTATGGCTGCCAGTGACATCCATAGCAACGGATATGCGATTGTCAGGTATACCAAATGTTATTAACGACATCCATGAAGCAGAGTATATTGTCGATTCTGAAAACAAGCTCTATGCTGTAACAGCCCGGTATTGTTTTACGACTGTTATAGAGTGTTCTGCTGTTGTTAAAAATATTCAGGGACTATCGCTTAACGATTTATTACTTTTAAGTGACGCGGCACTCTATGCTGATGTGGCTACTATTATTGGATATTATGCTGGTGGCAGGGTAGAAACTATTGTAAGAGCAATCAGCAGCGATGATGCTAACCTTCTCCATGAAGTCAATACACCATTACTGCTATTGGGTAAAACTCCATCTGATATAAAGCAGAGGGAGAGCAATGCGCTGGTTGTTGCAAAATCCAGCAGTCAATTGTTCAATAATGCTCTTGGTAAGGGGGATTACACAAAGGCTTTACTGGCATTAGAGCGGTGGAAACAAACAGGACTGCATGATAATGAATATACTATACATAAGATCAAGGTGCTGCTCTATCAAGGAAAAATAGATGATGCAGTGGCATTAATACAGTTGATTGCAGATAACGATTCAATTGCCCGGTCATACCTTGTGTATGCATATCTGCTACAGGGTCACATGGAGGAAGCTTTAAAAGCTTTGAAAGGGAATGCGGCATTGCAGGGGACTCTTGATAATGAGGTGTATGCTGCGCTTATTGAAGCATGGAATGGCAATCAACCCCTTGCAGAATATGATACCTTTGATAATCATGAAAAATCACTGTTACCACTCAATCAATTACGGTTATTATATATACAATTTGCTGCTCTCCTTAAAGAGGATGATAAGGCAGGAAAGGCGCTACAACAGTTTACAGCGGATTATATCCTTTCACAGCGTGAACTTTGTTTGGTCTATTCGCTTGGCTATGCAATCGATAGTTACCCTATAGCGACCAACGCAGGTATGCTCATAAACTCATTAAAGAATAATAAATACTCTGTTGATACCCTCACCAGCATGGATTACGATGCGTTGTCCTTGTTTGTAATACATGAAATTGTGTTGCATGCTGATATAAATGAAGAGGCATGGCTCAAGATGCTTATGGCTGCTCAAAATGCATTGCAGTATGCTCAGTGGATTGATATACAGTTTTATACCATAAAGATTGCAGATAATTGTAATAAAAGTGTGCCGCAACGATCCATACAACTCATAGAAAGCATCCCTTCACAAAAAGGCAAACCAGCATGGACTTTTGTCTTACAGCACATCGTTGCATATCAAAAAACGGGAAAATTTAAGCAGGCGCATACACTGTGCACGGCATTCCATGATCTACCTTTTCAAATAAAACGTCAGTGGTATATGCGTTACCTGTATTCTGTTATTGCTATGGGGAAAACAAAAGAAGCAGGGAAACTGCTTGATGAAAGCGGGATGATATCATGGGATAAATCGCTGTATGATCTTTTTTTGATGAACATTCAGCTTCAAAAGATGGCTATAGCCAAAAAAACCGATGAATCCGTTTTCAAAGCTGCTGAAAATGCTATTGCAAGGTTCATTGTTTCGCTCAGCAGTGATATGGCAGGTTTTTATTATAGCGACTATCCCTATTTGCTGGATAAACTTTTTAATTACATGGTATCCTATTCAATGAGCAGAGGCAATCAAAAAGATGCCTTGCAATATGCCGAATTACACAGGATGATATATGGCATAGCAGTACTGAGTAATAATGAATATTTTAAGCAACAGTATGACAACCTGGTAAGGAATGCAATCCCCATCACAGCGATTCAAAAAAAATTGCCAAAGGATGTAGCACTTTTATATACAGCAAAAAATGAAAATGATATCTTTGCGTGGATTATTACACGGACCTATATTCAGCCAGTACGATTGAGCAATTGTTACAGTGAAGTGAAGGATCTGGTTTATGAGTACTATAACAATCTTGGATTGTTGCAGCCTGTTGGGGGGATTGAAAATAACATTGATGAAAAGATGAAACCTGTAATAAAAGAATGTGCTCCATACAGCCGTGTTATTATCTTTGCCGATGTATATACCGATGCAATACCGTTTGAAGCAATTCTGTACCATCAGTCGGGAAGTGTGGTAGCCTTTATGCCTTCTCTTGTAGCGGCAATGGGTAGCACGCGGGTTATCCCTTCGGTTATTGCAATAAATATAGGCGATAGTAACCGGGATAGCATTATTGCTGCTGTAAAACAATCTGGGGTTCACTATGGATTTGCCATCTCATCAAGTATAATAATTACTGATAAGCCATTGTGGTATAGTGATAATAAAAAAAATTTTGTTATGGACGATGCTCTGGTAAAACCAGGATGCTTAATAATTGATTTGACTATCATGCAGGGGCAATCATATAATACAGGATTGGTATTGATGCAAAAAGGGATAGGTGGATTTATTACATTCAATTGCGCTGTTATTGATGTAAACCGATTGTTGTTTTTACGAGAATTTTTAACTGCTCTTAAAAGTAAACCATCATTTACTGCTTATGCAGATGCATTTGTTTATGTAATACGGGATAAACGGTACAAACATCCTGCAAACTGGGTGGGAATTCGTTTTTATAGCAGTTCAATG
>JAKPOE010000065.1 GCA_029548025.1 Spirochaetota bacterium | reverse complement strand
TGCCACCTGCATGTGGATGGTGAAAAATCCTGAATGGTTTGATGTTCTTGTTACCGGGAATATGTTTGGCGATATTATAACCGATTTAGGCGCCATGACACAGGGAGGCATGGGGATTGCTGCGGGAGGTAATATCAATCCTGAAGGTGTTTCCATGTTTGAGCCAATTGGTGGATCTGCTCCAAAATATACTGGAAAAAATGTTATCAACCCTCTGGCAGCAATATGCGCCGCCCAGATGATGATGGAACATTTAGGCGAAGAAAAGACTGCTGCACGTATTGAAAAAGGTGTTATTGATGTATTGCAACGGGATATGAAGTCACTTGCTGCCGGCAAAATGGGCTTAACTACAACTCAGGTTGGTGACAAGGTTGCAGAATATGCCGTATCATAAAAAGTTAATTTATTAATACTTTACATAAATTTTAATTACACAGTCTTTTGAATTATATCAAGAGACTGTGTAGAAAATTTTACAATGCATTTGTAATAGCAAAATAGCAGTAAAAGTTTTTAATCATTAATCACATAAAAATAATCTTAAAAGTATCAGCAAATTTCTACATACAACTTTGGAGGGGTTTTATGAATTTTGAAACAACTACCTGCATATCAAGTAACCATATTATAGTACTCAAACATTATGCAAAAATATTAGATGTATCCGTCAGCAAACTTATTAGTTACCTCATTCAGTATGCTGCAAAAAAAGAAAAAAGGAAAACACAGGTATTTAAAAACATCTCCTATCGTGATAGAAATACAGATATCAAATGGATTCGTTTTCATCTATGTATCAGCTGGAGTGAATATGAATTTTTACTTGATATTAAAAAAATCTGGAAGGTTTCCATTGCCAAAGCTATTGAATTTTGTGTGGATACTGTGCTGGATGAATTTTTTAACTACGTAATTCATCGCAGAAAAGAATCATTAACCGATAACTATCTATCATATTACGAAAATCGTTCGTATACTTTTGATTTTTTTAAGGTTAAAGGTATACACTGCTGCCAATTTTATTGGGGGCCCCCACCTGAAATTTTAAAAATTAACTATGGTGACTTACATTGAGCGGGTTATTACAATTGACTGAAAAAGCAGTTGATACTGAAGATTTAACAACGTATATATTTGGCATAAAAATTAAGGTGTAATGAAACATCGCTTATGTGCGTCCAAGAGGATTTGAACCTCTGGCCTTCGGATTCGTAGTCCGACGCTCTATCCAACTGAGCTATGGACGCATGTATAAAAACAATACAATAATATTTATATATACTGCTCAATTTTTTCAAGATAAATTTCAAACTTTGGTATAGAAAAATCTTTCCCTTTCCAGATATTGAATATATGAATAATAACTATCGCATAGTAAATAAAATAATTGATATACAAAACAATGGTAACTATAAAACTGAGCAGGCGCCATGATCGTGGCAGTATAAATGACAACAAAAATAAAACCAGAGCAGCAAAAACAAATACACCTGCGTATAATAATCCGCGCTTTGCATGTTTCTGGATTACTCCATCTCCTTCACAGGCATATAAGGGATACAACCATCCGATATATGGTATATACGCAATAGATGCAATAATCTGCTGTTTGTGTTCAAAGCAAAATTGCTTAACCACAGCATAATAGTGCATAAATTGTGCGTAGAGTTTTTTACTGTACTTGGCTATCTGTAAGCTGTAATAGTGTAATTTCCCCATTCGGAGAGAGAGGGATTCGAACCCTCGGTACCGTTTCCAGTACAACGGTTTAGCAAACCGTCCCCTTCGGCCTCTCGGGCATCTCTCCGTT
>JAKPOE010000029.1 GCA_029548025.1 Spirochaetota bacterium | reverse complement strand
TCAGCGCTCATACCTGCAATATTCGCTTCTAATATGAATTTATTTAAAGCATTAAGTAAACAGTGAGGTGGAATCGTGGCATTATTGTCGGTAAACTCTATTAGTGTTAAATATGATGAAAGAAGAGTCCTTGATAAGGTTAGTTTTGAAGTTATCGAAAGTACTATTACTGCACTTACGGGTAAATCAGGTTCGGGTAAAACAACTTTGTTGGGAGTACTATCGGGACTTTTAAAACCAGATGAAGGCACTGTGCATTTTATGGGCGACAATATCTTTAAATGGAGCGACCTTAAACGTTCACGGTTCAGAAACAGGGATATTGGATTTGTATTTCAATTCTTCAATCTGTTCTCAGATATATCTGCCTATGACAATATTGCCTTCCCTGCAATTTTAAATAAACAAACCCGTAATCTCCATCAAAGGATTATGGAACTGGCTCGTTATCTACAGATTACAGATATCCTGGAAAGAAATCCCACAACGTTATCAGGTGGCGAGCGTCAACGTGTTGCGATAGCCCGAGCCATCATCAATGAACCAAAATTAATACTGGCTGATGAACCAACCGGTAACCTGGATACAGCAACCTCACATGATATACTGAAACTATTTTCACAACTAAGAGATGACAAGGGTATATCTATCATTATTGCAACACACGATGAACGTATTGTTAAAGCAAGCAATGTGCAATATCATATTGAAGGTGGTAAAATTTCAAAAAACAATATTGGAGAAGCTGGTCAAAAAAAGAAAAAGGCACTATTGCTAAAAACAAAAAAAAGATAGATATTCTCAATGAATGGTTCCAATTATTCTAAACTCCATTAGGGATGTAGTATAGTATCAAAATAGATGATTACAAAATTGATTCCGGGTAAAGCCATGAATGTCATGGGTGCAGAGTGTCAACCTGAACTCTGTTTCAGGATCCCTATGGAACAATAAAATGCTGGAGCGAATACAGCATGATAAGAGCGTGTAATTTTATTTTCAGAGAAGTCAACGATGGCCGGCTTATAGCAACCCATAAGAGGTGAAAATTATACAAACCGGAACCAATACTCCCCTCGCTTTGCAAAGAAGAGGTCCCGGGAATGGGGTTTATATTTCTATTTTCGGAGGTGAAGGAAGAGAAGAAAAATCTTTTTATTGAAGGGATGAAGATTTCTTAATAAATATATTAAATGTGTGCCAGGAGGTAATAATGATAGTTGACAAAACAACAACCGATAGCTATCTTACAGACAGTATGGAAGAGATGAAAAAAGCTAAGATACGATCATACTTTGATCTGATATCTATTTTAAGAGATCACCCCGATTGGTTGGATGAATTGCGGAAGCTTATCCTGACTGAAGAGCTTATTAATTTACCCAAAAAATTTGATGAATTTGTCAAACAGTATCAAAATTTTATTGAGAATGAGTTTAAACCGTTAAAACAAACTGTCCAGAAACAGGGTGAAGATATTGCAGTATTGAAAGAAGATGTTGCAGTATTAAAAGAAGATGTTGCAGTATTGAAACAAGATGTTGGCGTTTTGAAGTCAGATGTTGGTGATTTAAAAGGTGACAGTTTTGAACGAAAGGTTCGTGAGCGTGCACCATCGTACTTTGGAAAAATAATACGAAAATGTAAGCTAATAAGCCACATAGAGCTTGCAAATATTCTTGATGATGCACTTGATACCGGTATTATAGGCGATGATGAACGTGATGATGCTCTGCTTTGTGATATAGTGGTTACCGGTGCATTACGAAGTGATAAAGAACGGAAAGTACTCATAGTTGCCGAAGTATCAGTTGTTGTTGATAAACAGGATGTTGAAAGAGCTGCATCCAGAACAAAGGTTATTGAAAAATGTATGGGTTTACCTGGAATACCTGTTGTGATTGGGAAGGAACATACTGAAGGTGCCCTAAAAAGGGCTGATGAATTACAGGTAATAGTTATATAAATACTATATTATGAAGAAGTTAAAAAAAATATAATTGATTTTCATGCTATAATCTTAATACTGGTATATTCAATAATTATATAGCAATGCTATTATCCAAACTCATTTCAGGATAAGGATTTAGCAACATAATTCAACATGGTCAGTGAACGTATTGTGGCAGGCTTAGCACCAGCACTGCAATCATGATTTGCGACAGGCTTAATAACTATAGTTGAAAAAATACAATAACCCTGTGTGCTTGAGATAATGGTATGCGATAATGCATATAATGAAGGATTGCTTGCATGAAATTGAAAAAAATTACTATATAATTTTAATTTTCAGGAGGTAGTACTAACACTGTGGAACAAATGTGTTCAAATGATATAGTACAAGAGTTGTCGCACCATGGCAGAGTATATACTAATATACCAATGAGTAAGTTAACTACATTTAAAGTGGGTGGCCCCGCTGATATTTTGATTGAACCATATCATAATGATACAATACCTTCTATAGTAACTATCGCAAAGCAGGTAGAAATGCCTGTGACTGTTATAGGTGGTGGCTCAAATATAGTAGTTGGTGATAAAGGAATACGAGGACTGGTTTTACGAATTGGCAGCAGTGATGACACCCCTGTCGCTATTATTATTCAGGGGGACATTGTAACAGTTGATGCCAGGTCAACCAAAAAGTTTTTTGTTAATCAAGCATTGGAACATGGTCTTGAAGGGATGGAATTTATGGCAGGTATTCCGGGTTGTATTGGTGGTGGCATTGTTATGAATGCTGGCACCACTGTGGGTACTTTTTCTGATATAATTTCACATATTACTTTTTATGATGTGGATGGAACGCTTCAAACCATTGGCAATGAAACATTATTTTCATACAGAAAATCCATGATTCCTGATGGAGCTATTATTATTAGTGCTGAATGTAAGCTTAACCATGCCAGAAATGTGGAGGATATTAAAAAAACAATAAAAGAAATACTTATAGAACGCAAAAATAAACACCCCTTAGATTACCCCTCCGCCGGATCTGTTTTTAAAAATCCTGATGGGCATTTATCATGGAAGCTTATCAATGATGCTGGATTGCGTGGTTACGGCATTGGTGGAGCTAAAGTATCACAGTTGCATACTAATTTTATTATTAATACTGGTAAAGCTACTGCACTTGATATAAAGCATCTGGTTGAATTTATCCAGGAAACCATATTTAAACTGTATGCTATTCATTTAGAACCCGAAATACGATTTATTGGAGAATTTTAAGCTCTATGGAATTTACGGCACCTGTCAATAATACATTATTTTGCGCATTGGACTGTGAAACAACCGGTCTTAATCCTATTATTGACAGGATTGTGTCTATTGGACTTATTCATTTTACTGTTGATAGGATTATTGATTCTTTTTATACGCTGGTGAATCCTCTCAAGCCTATCCCACCACACGTTACCTTGCTTCATGGCATTACTGCTCCAATGGTGGAGGAGGCTCCAACAATAGCTGAATTGTTTGCCACAATTGAACAGTTTACTGCTAAAGCATATTGTGTTATCCATAATCCTCGTTTTGATCTTTCATTTATTGATTCTGCTTTTCATCAGTATAATAAAACAACACCGGATATAAAAGCTTTTGATACTGTCCATTTAGCCCGTAAAACTTTTAAGCAAATGCAAAGCTACAATTTAGGAAAACTTTGCTCATATTTTGGCATTACCATTAATGCACATCATGCTTTAAGTGATGCTGAAGGATCTATGGAAATATTTAAAAGAATAATTGAAAAGCTTAACGCTGCAAATTGGTGTATCCGTGATTTAGAGCGATATCATGGTGGCATCATAAGTGCTGATTCGCTTGCCATGCGCAGCACTCGTAATCCCATTGATAGTCGTATACCATTGGGTTATCGCATTACAATTATCTATAAAGATGCTTCAGGTAATATGCTTGAACGCAGTATATTGCCACAACGATATTTTATAATTGGAAAAAATAATTATATCCAGGCATATTGCTATCTGCGGAATGAGATACGATATTTTAACACTGCACGTATTGTGGCTGTGCATTAGATTGTAAGTAACTATCGCCCGGCAATGTATTAATTTTTTTATAGATAGCCGCTGTAAATACTCATTGTTAAATTAAATATTACCATTTCTTCGATAACGAAAATTTAAAATTAAATTGGGACTCTTGATTTGAAAATAAATAGTCTTTACCCCACCAAAGAGCAAATTCAAACTGTTCAAAGAAGATGTAGTGAAAACTTAAACCGTAGGCAATACCAAACTGATTGCCTGATAAAATATGTTTACCTTTAAACAGTGTTATGTCATTGTATACACCCATATAAACAAAATCACGGTATACTGAAACCTGATATTCACCCGATGTTCGTGCAATATGTGTTGAGTAATAGTCCTTAGTCATGAAGCCTTTAAATGTTTTTGAAGATACAGGTTCCTCATAGTAAAAGGGCACATTGTTGTTAGTGTATCGGTAATCCATCTGTAAAAGAAATAGATCGTAGTTTGCAAATTCAAATTGAAATAGTGCATCGATAGTAACCATATAAAAATGAGTATCGCTGCTATAACGCCTGAGAGTTAATCTTAATTTTCTTTTAGTGGTTTGTTTCAATGAAAAGGGGATGAGGTCTAAATTTGCTTCAATTCCAATGAATTGCCAAACCTGTGTTTTTTTGTTTATATCGGGTTGTACTTCATCAGAATCCGGGTCTTCTTTTACTTTGAAGATAAAAACTTTTTCTACACCATAACCGGGATATACCTTCAAACGTTCAATAGGGATGAAGCCTGGCTCAATGAGCCCGCTCATCATGATATAGTTGTACTGGTCAAGCCCTAAATCTTTACGCCCTGTTTTTGAGTGATATATTTTTGATGAAATTTGGGGGATAAAGAGATCCCTGAAATATGGCTTAAAATTATACATGGACTTAATTTCATTAAATGTATTGCTTGGTGGTGAAGAAAAATTGCCATTGATGCCATACATAAAACCGGTTCTAAACCCTACTTTAAAGGCATCATGTTTTTGAAACACATCATTGTGAGTATACTGTATGTATGGGATAAGCCCACGCCGCAAACTTGTATCAAATCCCCAGCGTATACCTCCAATTTCTTCAGCGGTATAAGGGATAACCGTGAGTATCAAATCATAGCGCGGGTCAGGAGTAATGGGAATAACAGGTATTATTGGCAACTTGTTAGTATTAAATGGTTCTCGTAACCTGTCAATCTGGAATAGGGAATTTGAATAATCCCGTGAAGGTTGTATGGTTACTACAATGTCTTTAATTGCATATTTCTTTTTTAGATGAGTAAGCTGCATTTCAACCGTTGGCTTATGATAAATACGATGGGGAAGGTTAAAATCATATTGGATGCGTAATGTATCCAGGGTATTTAAACGTTTAAAAATGATGCGGTTCAGGCGTCCTTCATCAACATAGAGGATTATAGAAGTAGGGGTTTCCTTTTCTAACTGTACAGTTGCTAATGTATAGCCAATATCATTATAAAATTTCGTAATCTTCTGGGCAATGGCTTCAAAAGTAAATCTGCTGGCAGGGATGGTATCGATATCGGCAGCACGAATAACATATTCCTGATTAAATATCACCAGACCTTTTAAGGTGACAGTTTTTGGCAGAGCAAATACGCAGGCAGGGAAAAATACAATAATAACTATCAGTTTAAAACGCCATTTATTGTCCACAGTATAGATTTTTTAAGGTTGAGATTAGCTTTAAAATACGTTCATCTTTAATAGAGTAATACATAAAGTTTGCTTCTTTACGCCTATGAATGATGTGCATCTTTCTAAGAATGGTAAGATGCTGGGAAATATTGGAGATAGTTGATCCAAATTCTTTTTCTATTTCGCCAACGGTTTTTTCGCCGTCCATTAAAAAACATAGAACTTTAAGCCGTATGGGATGGGCAATTGATTTTAAAAGCTCACTGGTAAATCCAACCTGTTCTTCAGAAAACAGCATGCATAATTCCTCCACGCAAATGATATAATGCCATTAATGTCACAATAGTAAACAAGCTTTTAAGTTCTTAATTAAACAATAATTTTACTATATAGTCACAAAGTAGCAATAAAAGAATAATTGTCAATATTTTTTATGCTTGTATACTATTTCTCTGGCTATTGCTAATCAATTTGGTTTGATAGGGTATAGCTATAGTATGTTCAGCAGGTAAAATCCTGATATACTATCGCCATCCTTTGCTTTATAGCCTTTTAAAAATGGTGGAGCGTATACCATTAACGATAGGTATCCTGACTGTGCCCGCACGGCGAAAATAAAAACTTCAATAAAAAACACCTCAATTATTGTTTCAACTATATCCAGTGTAGGAAACCAGCAAAAACAACAAGCATGACAGCATTGACAACAAACATGCTGCCAATCACCATTTTCTGCACCTTTAGCTGCCAGTCATAGCAATATAATGACACTACCCAGAATGGTATATATACTGTTATGAAAACGGGCAACGCTCCCCACCATGGATATACCCATACAAAGCACGGCGTTTTAACAAGAAATATCTCAAAGATTGAGAAGAATGCTGCATTGACAATTGCAATGAATAAACGATTGTTGATACCCAAAATTTTTGCTCTGGGATCTTTTGGTAATACTTTGCTGAAGATAAGCCCTGCTATTGAAAACATAAAGCTCAGTTCAACACCAACACCAATAAGAAGTAAAAACGCTGTGCCGGTGGGGACTGTCCAGAGCGCATGCCCGGAAAAATGCTGTATCAGTGCATTGATGATCTCAACAAACCAGTGAACCATATACAGCGAAAGCCCTGCAGCAATGCCTTGCCAGTTTTTATTCTGAATTTCGGTAAAATAGACATATACTACCAATGCCAGCAGGGTGATGACATACCATTGAAATGGATCGCCGCTTCGTAAAATAGCTAATGCTTGCTGTGTAGCCTCCGGGTTGTGCAGTTCCATAGTTTCACCTCACTTATTAACGATGTATCACGTTCTTTTAGTATAACGAATATAGTTTATGAAGTATTGTAAAAAAATGTAAAGGCATTTTTGCGATAGTTACTGTGAAATATATACATGCTAAAAAGCTGTGCCCCTTGTATGTATTACAGTGGTATATGTTCTCTTGGACGAGTTTGCACAAGCTCAATTGCCTGTGCTGGACAATGCGATGCACATAATCCGCAACCAATACATAATTCAGTATCAATGGTAGCGATGTCATCTATGCTGATAGCATGTACCGGACAAACCGTTGTGCAAACGTCACATGAGTTGCAGTTGTTTTCATTAACCTGCGCCATAAATCTGCTTTTTGCAACTACACCCATTGTTGCCCTGTTCCCGGCAAAGCGCAACATTTCACAACAGCATGAACAGCAATTGCAGATTGCATTGCCAAAGCCTTTGTTTTCGGTCATGTGCACAAGCCCCTCTTTTTCAGACAGCTTTAATATATCACGGGCTTCTTCTTTAGTAATTTTTCTACCGGTGCCTCGTTCTAATGAGTATTGAGCACCATTGTTAATCTGTATACAGACATTCAACGGTTTGCTGCAATTGCCATGTGACAATTTGCAAACACAATCAACAACCGCTATCTCATTTGCCTGCTCAATAATGCTATATGCGTCTTCATAGATTAAAACCTCACTGCGCGGTTTAAGCGTTGCATTGATAGGGATAACTCGCATAAACGAAGGTATGCCAACTCTGGTGACAACCTCCAGTAGTGGAGGATACTCAGTATCCATAAACTGGACCCACAAATTTTTAAAGTCAGATGGAGCATTTTTCCATAACAGTGAGGCATCATGAAATTGAACAATATGTTTAGGAGGGCGGTATTCAACTGCATCAGGTTTTGCTTTTTTAAATACGGCGCCGCGCTTAAAAAGTTCCTCAAGAATTTGTGTAGCTTTATCCATGGGTATATGAAAGTTCTCAGCAATGGTCGTTGCATTGGCAGGTAAAAATGCTATTATCTGCGCTTCTAATTCATTTGCTATACATTTCCATATCTGTGGCAATAGTGTAGAATTTTCAAACATAAGCCGTTTCGATAGTTCTTTATATACATCGTCAGGCATAACATACCCTCCAAAAATAGAAATAGTAACCTCACCCCTTGCCCTTTGTAAGGCGAGGAGAGGATTGTTCCCGAAAATAGAATTACACCACACCGTCATTCCGGACCTGATCTGGAATCTCTTTTTCACCATGAGATCCTGAATCGGACTTCAGAACGGCAGCAGTGATAGGTTTACAACCCATTTCATCTGCTGTGCTTCAGTCAATGTGAGATAGATTATTAGTATAAAACTATAAATCCGGAATTTTAAGAAAACGTTGCTCCATATTTCAATTAAGGGTAAATGTTATATTACAAATACTTTATGTCAATTCTTTTTATTGTGGGCGATAGGTATTGGCAATCCACCGATAAACATACTTGACTAAATTCATGTAATCTGCTATGCAATTGTTGAATCTATCAAACCATTGTATAAACGAGTGAACGTGGTATGGTAACCTTTGAGGATGCAAAAACAGTAGCAACAGAAATTGTTAATTTAGTAAACCCACTGTCGATAGTGGTATTTGGCTCTGTTGCGCGTGAAGGAAGAGGTCAGGATTTAGATTTATTTATAGTTGTTGATGATGGCGTATCATCAAAAGCAACAGTTGCCATATTGCAAAAAAAACTAAAGCACTATTATCAAAAATTTGCAATTGATGAATTTGTTGTAAACCAATCAGTCCTGCAAGAGTATTATAATAAGGGCAGCTATTTTGTAAAGCTCATTATAAAAGAAGGAAGGAGCCTGTATATGAAAGAAGCAATTGTCCAGTGGATGAAGCAGGCAGAAGAAGAGTTGAATGTTTCATTATATCTTCTACAGGGTAAGTTTTATAAAGGCTCATGTTATCACGCACAACAAGCAATTGAAAAAGCTATTAAAGCACTTCTTTTGAATAAGGGGTGGGATCTAGAAAAGATTCACAATGTTAACCGTCTCATGGCTTTATGCAACGATTATACCATACACATTTCGCTTTCTGATGATGATATTGTTTTTATTGATAGCATTTATAAGGGAAGATATCCCGCTGATATTGGTTTGTTGCCTTTAGGAGAGCCTGACGAACATGATGCTGCACGAGCTACTACTATTGCAACACAGATTGTCAATGAAATGAATGAGTATATAAAACAAAAATAATGAAACATGCTATCGTTATTTTACTGCTTACCGTGAGTATCTCTGTACAAGCACAGATGCCCGATTGGGCTATGATGAAAGACAGAGAAGGAAATACCTATTATTTTGACAAAAGTGGGAAAATTTATACCGATGAAAATATTGAACCGGCCTATAAAGCTGTTGCAAACGATGAACTGGAATACTATACATCAAAAGTAAAAACACTGTGGAAAGCAGGTTACAGAAAGCAGGCATTGACGATAGCTAAATCAATCATGGCATTGCAGGAAACCTCACAGCATGTTATCAATGGGAAAAAAGACATTGCAGCATTTTTGCGTGAAAATCAGATGAAGCATGGCAATCGTTTTGTTGACATTAGCAGGGAGGCATGGTTATATTTAACAAGGGAAGGTAACCGTATGTATCTATTTAATGATAAAGTGCCCTATATTGTATCGATTGCAGGGAATGCAGAGGTTATTTCAGCGAAATCACTGGATTCATTGCAGTACTCCCAAACAGTATTGAGGACGGGTATACGTTTTACTCAAACAAAAGGGTTTGATGCCATTATGACAATAGCGGCCGAGAGCTTTGCAGGTACCATCGAATCCATTACTGTATTGCAACAACATTGGAAAAATGTTGCATTGGATACATTTCAACGTACACTGATTAAGAGTAACGACAGCATGGCTCTGTATTCATTTATTACCGGTGATGCATTGCAACTGGTAGGATTAGAGCTTTTAATAATAAAAGAAAACAGAGGGTATATGGTCAGGATTTTTACTACACAAGAACGGTTTAACCAATATAAAGGTGAAATATCAGCAATCATTGACGGATTTTCTACTCCTTAATATGGGCTTTATATATCATTGCTGATTCGGTACAGTTATCTCTATGTTTACAGTATTGGCAGTCCTTCCATATCTTATGAGGCAATGTGTTTTTTTCAACCTCTGTGAATCCTGTTTTTTTAAAAAAGGCAGGATTATAGGTTAAACAAAAAATAACTGCTTCTTTACTTTGCTGTACAATATCATTGATGGCATACTCAACTAACTGTTTTCCAATTCCATGATGGTGATATCGTCCATTGACAGCTAATGAACGAATCTCATAAAGTTTGTTGTTATATTTATAAAATGATATAACGCCTACAAGCTTTTTTGGTGTTACGGCAACTGAAAAGGTAGAAAGATTGTTTGCAATATCATCAGTATTTCGTGGGAGTAGTATTCCTTGTTTTACATACGGTGAAAGGATATTCAGGATATTGTTGATATCGTTGTTGTTTGCTTTTCGTATGGTGAAGTTCATGTAAGTTTAGCGTTTTATTATAATGGCATTTTTAAAATTGCCATTTTCTTGCTGCCCCATTATAATTTTCAAGGATTTTTTTGCATCATCAATTGTTTTATATGGACCAGCAAAAATATGATAGTGTTCTTTATTTTTTGCTATAATGATGCGCTGTCCTGTTTTACTTAAGAGAGCAGCTAATTGTGTAGCTTCGTTTTTATTAAATGTATTTCCTATCTTTATTGCAAACGGGTACTCTATTTTTGAAAATTGAGGTTTTTGTTGTGGTGCCATTATTGTTTTTGCTTTTTGTGCTGCGTTGCTCAAAGCTATTTTTGTTTGGGGGTCAATTATTGTTCTGGTATTTCCTGTAGCAAACTTAATGCCAACAACAATCCCTGCTGTAAATGAAATAATGATTAATGCAATGATAGCAGCCAGCATACGGTGTGCATTTCTTTGTGAATGGGTATGGGGTATCGTATTTTGTGCAATAGTGTAATGTTGTAAATCCTGTGTTACAAAATCATTATAATGACTTTTATTGTTTTGGTAGAAATCAAAATTTTGCATAATTCCAAAACCTTTATGTGTTAAGATTCAATGACGTGTAGTATTATTTTTATCGTCATTCATGAAATAGTGTATTAAGAAATTAATTTGGGCAGGGATTTCAATTGTTCAATTTCCTGACGGGTTAAAATTCTGTATTTTCCTTCTGGAAGGTTACCCAGTGCAATGGGTCCGTATTGTATGCGGGTTAAGGATACAATTTCATAACCAAACATGGTAAACATAAGGCGTACCTGACGCTTTTTCCCTTCGGTGATGGTTATGGTAACCGCAGTCCATTCATCATTCAGTGGTTTAATAATTGCAGGTAATGTTATTGATCCATACAGCTCTATGCCATGTTCAATAGAATATTTATGATCATCCCGTAGTGGTTTGTCTAATAGTACTTCGTAGGTTTTAGGTATCTTGAACCGTGGATGAGTTAATCTATAGGCTAAATCGCCATCATTGGTAAATAAAAGCAATCCTTCAGTATCTTTATCCAGCCTTCCAACGGGGAAAATCCCCAATTCTTTCAAGCGCTGTGGTATCAAATCAAATACCGTTGAACGGCTGCGTTCATCGTTTGCAGAGGTAATAAATCCTTTGGGTTTGTTTACAATAAGATAGTGAAAACTTTGTACAGGAGTAAGCACCTGTTTTTTATACATAACGATATCAGCAGCACTATCTACCTGATACGATAGATCGCGCATGACAGTACCGTTAACTGTTATAAGCCCACCCGTTATCAAATCCTCTGTTTTTCTGCGGGATCCCAATCCACAAAGTGAGAGGAATTTATTGATTCGTATCCGTTGCTGTATCATCGGGTGTCGCTCCTTCCGGTGAGTTGGGAACTTTCGATTCGGGTTCAATATCAGACATGGAATCTTTGAATTCAGCAATCTTTTTAAATTCAATGCCAGGATCGTTTATTGCATCGGTAAGCTTGTAGGCATTACCTCGCTTTGCAAAGTATAGATTTTTTCCAAAACTGGTACTGTCTAAAAAAACTATTTCGCTAGTTCTGAAATTAAGTGAATAGCTTCCTTCAATGCCATTGCTCCCTTTTCTATATGATTTATAACTTCCATCGGGATACAACTCAAGTGCATGCTCGGTGAAATCACCGCTTTTGTTGACACTCCACCACTTGCCAGCTATTTCCCTGCGAACGGTGTCGGCTTCTTTTTTCCATAAGGTGTCAACATATCGTTCTATAGCTGCTTCCGAAGCATCTATCTGCAAGGCTAACGAGCTCCCAAATACCCAGCCCCGTATAGTATTGGGTAACATGACCTTATACCAATAATCTATCTGCCCGCCAACCCATTGCTTTTCTTTTGAAACATCGGTTACAGTTACTATTGTCCCCTTGTCAACGGTGCTGACGCGTGAAGAAAAAATATAGGGGTCGATACGTACCGATGTATTGTCATTGATGATGACAGCCTTTGATAGTTTTGCTGTGTACTTCAACTCTTCGCCAGATTTGCTGCATTGTACCAGAAAAAATGATGCTGCAATAACGCAGATAATCAACCTTACTTTCATTGGGATTCCTCTGATTAAATACTTTTACCATATTTTGGGCGATAGTTTATGGGTAACTATCGCCACTATGATGATTACAAAACAACGATAATGATATAGGTCATGGCATGTTATTTCGTCAATAACGTTTTATGGTGGACACAAAGAAAAACCGCTTTTTCCCTGTACACAACCATGGTAGTGCAGGGATAGTGCTATTGGGAGCTCATACGGCTGTTAAAAAATTAAAGTTTGTACGCTCATTATAGAAAAAAATTGCAAAAAAGTATTTAAGGAAATTAGCTTGACGCAGTGCATTATTACATATCATGTGCCTAATTATAATAAGTAATTTCATTATAATGAAAATGGTTGCACTATAATGAAAATGAGTGATCTTTTTGAAGGACGTATTGCTACATGGTCAAATCTGATCTCCTTGCTGCGTGTGGTAGTATCGCCAGTTGTCGGGATATTGTTATACTATGAAAAGGCTACTGCTGACACAGTATACTGCTCAATTGCAGTTACAGTGTATGTATTGATAGCTCTATCTGACATTGTAGATGGATATCTTGCACGCTATTTGCATCAGGTTTCCCGCATTGGACAATTTCTTGATCCCATTGCCGATAAATTGACTATATTCATACTTTCGCTTATACTGTATATTTTTAAGGGTTTTCCATTGTGGTTGGTCATTGTCATAGTAGTCAGGGATATAGGCCATATTGCTGCTGGAGCTATTCTTTTCTGTACCCATGATATTCAGGTGCGCCCCAGCAATGCCGGGAAGTGTATGATTTTTATTTTGGGGATGACGGGTTTTATCTATATTATTAACCTGTCATATTCAGTCATGGGGATAAGCGTAAAGCACATCTTTGTAGCACTTACCACTGCGCTTATTGTTCTATCAACGGTTGTTCACTGGAACATATATTCTAAAATTTACTTTACAAGCAAAAGTGTTTCCTCTAAATAAACAGAATGCTTTTTTATAACAAAAATCTATCCCGCCATTGTTATAGTATCATCATGTTACTTACTGTATGTTTACTCCCTTTGTTTCCCCAGGATAGCATTGTCATACCGGTAAAAATTATAAACAGCAACACATATGTTTCTGAATATGACATACGAACGATACTTCCCCTGCAATCTACATTTGATATTGTGTTACAACGGGGAAGGATTGTCAATAAAGAGAGGTATGCACTGTATCATGTTGGTCTGGCGATAGCTCTGGTGAATGATTCTCTGGTAAGGAGTGACTATCCTGTTATGAGGCGGCATGGTGAGGTAATGATTCCGCTGGAGATTGCCTTCACCATGCTGACAGCTTTGCTTCCCGAGTATGAAGTAGATATAAAAGACAATGCAATCACCCTCAAAAAGATACCTGAGTACGTAAAAGAAAAAGAAAAAAAAACACCCGTAACAAAAGTATCAAAGGATGCTATTGGTTTTATTGTGGTTGATGCAGGCCATGGAGGGAAGGACCCCGGTGCTATAGGTAAAGGTGGCATAAAAGAAAAGCACATAACGCTGCAGATTGCTAAAGAGGTAAAGCTGGTTTTGCAGCAAAGGTTACCCGGAATAGAGGTAATCTTGACCCGGACTACAGATAGATTTATAGAATTGGGTGAGAGGACAGAGATAGCAAATACAATGTTAAAAAAAGGTGTTAATGGGCTTTTTATAAGTATACATTGCAATGCAGCGGTGGTGAGTAAGATATCAGGTTTTGAGACATATTACCTTTCACAAAATCCTTCAAATGAAGAGGCACGTACAACCTCGGTGCTTGAAAACAACGTTATTATATTTGAAAATCCTGAAAAGCGCAAGCGATACGGTGATGTTGAGATGATTGAAGCGCTCATGATTACAACACAGATACAAAAAGAAAGTGCGATGCTTGCAGCATCAGTTCAGAGATATCTTGACAAAACAATACATGAATTTAAATCAAAAGGAGTAAAAAAAGCTGACTTCTTTGTACTGCGGGGGTGTCTTATGCCGTCCGTACTTGTTGAGGTGGGGTATATTACCAACCCAAAAGAAAAAAAATATTTAATAGATAAAAACTATCAAAAAAGGCTTGCACAGGGGATAACAGCAGGCATTGTTGCATTTATAAACGAATACAACAGGAATATAGCCAATTATTGAGGAATATAATGAGATTAGGTGTTAAAAATTTTATAACCAGACACAAGCTTGATACGTTGCCCGGTATACTAAAAATGAAACTGTTAACGTACTATCAAGCAATAGCAGCCGGAAGTAATAAACTTATGGATCTATGTTTATACTGGATTTGTAATCCACCGCTGGATACAAAAAAACGGTATAGAGCATTGCTTCTGGCAATAAGTGTTGTATGCATAGTTGACTACTGCGCAATTTCAGTTCTTGATGATAAAAATTTATTTGATATCTATCCATCATTGCCTGCGCTGGATACCCGAAAAACCATTGATATTTTTGTTGCTGATATTGATGCAAAATCAATATTAAAAGAAAATAGGAGGGTGTTACTTCCTCAGGATGATGAAGGCAAAGTTAACAGGCTTTTAAAGCTGGTAGCCGAAGGCTCTGAATTTGAGAATACCAGGGCGATAGCTCCTGTAGATATAATCCTGCGCCATATATGGTTTTATGATACCACCTGTATTATTGACTGTGAGCTGTCCACAATAGAAGGACATGTGCCCTCTATAGCTGATTCTTTCCAAGCGTTTACAAAAGCCTTAACCCAAACGATATGTCACAATGTGAAAGGTGTAACGAAAGTTGAAGTGCTTGAACATGGTATTTATGGAAAAAATCTCTGGTAATAGAAATAAGCCTGTATACGTGGTATCACGGCCATACACCTTCAAACACCTCTTCAGCAGGGCCTGCTAAATAGACGTGATTATCCTTATTATTCCACTCTATTGCAAGGTTGCCGCCTTTGAGATGTACTTTTAACCTTCTATCAGTTTTTTCTGTTAACACACCGGCAACGGTAACCGCTGATGCGCCTGTGCCGCAGGCTAACGTTTCGCCGCTTCCCCGCTCCCAGGTTCGCTGTATAACCTCTTTCCCGGTTACTATCTGTACAAATTCAACGTTGGTTCGTTTTGGGAACAATTCATGGTTCTCAATCATAGGACCATATTTTTCAACAGGGAAGTTTTTAACATCCTCCACATAGATGACAACATGAGGATTACCCATAGAGACAGCAGTAATGGAAAACTTTACGCCATCAACGTGAAGGTCTTCCTCTATTACGGTTCCGGGATTACCAATCATGGGTATCTTATCTCTTAATAGAATGGGTTCGCCCATATCTACGGTTACGGTGTGTACCTTTCCATTTTTTAAAGTACACCTGACCTGTTTTATTCCAGCTAACGTTTCAATGGCTATTGTTGTTTTTTTTGTTAAATTGTGATCGTACACATACTTGGCAAATCCACGGATGCCGTTTCCACACATCTCGGCTTCACTGCCATCTGCATTGAACATGCGCATGGTAAAATCAGCCTTATCTGATGGCAGTATCAAAATAAGTCCGTCAGAACCTACCCCGAAGTTACGGTTACTCATGGCTATAGCTAATTTTTTTGGATTTTTAACCGAGTGTTTTATTGCATTTATGTAGATATAATCATTGCCAATACCGTGTAATTTTGTAAATGGTATCATAGGTAACCTCTATATTCTATGCACTGTCATTGTAATAGATATAATACAAGGCGTTATGTGTCAAGAAAATGTTTAAATAGCGTGGCGATAGTTATTGGTAAATAAAAAAATAGTTGTTGCAATATTTAGTTGACTTACATTTCAGATATTTCCGTAACTGGTAACGATGAAATTAGAGTATTGAAAGGCATGCAACGATATAATTTAAACAACAGGAAGTTCAGTAAAAAGGGGTATGCAGGTACAGGCGGCTTTTTTACCCGAATAGTTCATTTTTTTGAAGATGTGCTGTATGCTCTTGAACTGCGATTTGGCAATATCCGCCCGATAATTATTGGGCTTATTGCTGGTGCCATTATTGCATTTTGTGCCATTCTTGTTATAGATTTTTATAAGGTACGAGCCCTGGCTCACTATACCCCCTATCAAACAACAAAGATTTATGATAAAAATAATGTTCTTGTAGCGGAGTTTTTCAAAGAAAAACGCGAGGTGGTACCACTTAAAAAAATTCCACCACATCTGATACAGGCATTTATTGCAATGGAGGATAACGAGTTTTATGATCATTTTGGTATCAATCCAAAGGGTATTGTGCGAGCGTTTTTTGTGAACATAGTTTCAGGGCGTGTAAAACAGGGTGGGAGCACCATTACGCAGCAGTTATCCAAGATATTGCTCACCTCGGGTGAGCGCTCTATCTATCGCAAGGTTAAGGAAGCTTTTATCTCTATTATGATTGAGATGTTCTATACTAAAGATGAGATTATGGAGATGTATCTCAATCAAATATTTTTAGGGCATGGTGCTTATGGCGTTGAGTCAGCGTCAAAATTTTATTTTGGCAAGCATGTCTGGGAGATCAATATTGCCGAAAGCTCCTTGCTTGCAACACTGCCTTCAGCTCCCAATATACTATCGCCCATACGAAATCCGCGTCTTTCAATGGAGCGTCACCGTATAGCATTAGCTAAAATGGTGGATATGGGTTTTATAACTGTTGCACAGGCAGAGAAGGCATACCTTGATTTCTGGCCTGATTATTTAGCATATATAAATGACCTGCCACCTACAATGACTACATGGTCATCACGTGTTAACAAGGCACCATGGTTTACTGAGCATATACGCCGTATTCTGGTTAATAAGTTTGGTGAAAAAGCAGTATACGAAGATGGGCTGGCTGTGTATACAACGGTTGATGTCGATAAACAACAATGTGCACAAAGTTTATTGAAAGATGCAGTGGAAAAACAAACTACTGTTTCGCGCGGGCTGGCATTTGATAATGAAGAGTATATCACCAATCGCTATGCTGATGAAGTCAATTTATTGACCATAATGTTTGGGTTGCCTGCTATAAAAAGTGCCGGTACAGCTCAAAAACGTACGTTTAACCGGTATATGAAGGATGGGCTGCTTCATGAGATGCAGATGATAAATCTTATTACCGGGCTTGATACTATTGATGATGTATTGCAACAGTATTTTTTAGGCAGTTATGATCAGAAAGAGTTTATGAACGTTGAGGGTTGTCTTGTCTCAATAAATCCAGGCAATGGCTATATTGAAGCGATGGTTGGCGGCAGTGATTTTACCAGCACCAATCAGCTTAACCGTGTTATGCAATCCATGCGTCAGGCTGGTTCTGCAATAAAGCCTCTTTTATATATAGCTGCTATTGATTCAAAAAAATTTACTGCAGCCACTACCATTATGGACTCGCCTATATTATATCTTGACATGGAAGGCGGCGATTGGATTCCTGAAAATTATGAAGGCGAATATTATGGGCTGGTTACTCTACGCAGGGCTTTATCCTTATCCATCAATGTTGTTTCGGTGCGTATAGCCGATACACTTGGTATTGATACCGTGCTCAACAATTATGCAAAACTTTTAAAGATTTCACGTAATGAGATGAAAAACCGCGTTCCCAGGAATTTTTCCATTGCATTGGGTTCTTTTGAGGTTTCACCGCTTGAGCTTGCCCGTGCCTATGCCATCATTGCAAATGGCGGCAAAAATGTTATTCCGTACTCCATACGCTATGTGCAGGATAAAACAGGGAAGATCATCTATAATCAGGAAGAGGAGATAATGGCAGAGCTGGCAGAGCAGGAAAAGGATGGCAGTATACAGATAGTTTCTCCTGATGCGGCACGGATAGTGGTAAGCCTGATGCAGAGTGTTATATCATCAGGTACGGGAAGAGGCGCTGCCATAGGCAGACCCGTTGCCGGCAAAACAGGTACTACCAGTAACTATCGAGACGCATGGTTTGTTGGGTTTACACCGCAGCTTGTAACAGGAATATGGATGGGATATGATGGCAGGGGATTATCGCTTGGGCCAGGACAATCGGGGGGTGCAGTTGTTGCTCCGGTGTGGGGACGGTATATGAGCTGTGCACTGCAAAAGGAACCGGTGCTTGATTTTGCGCCGTATGGCAATATTGCTGTAACAAAAGTGTGTGCTGAGTCAGGACTTTTGCCTTCCTATTATTGTAAAAAGGTGATAGATGAACTTTTTATACCAGGAACCGAACCGCAGGAAGAATGTGCAAAATGTGCAGGTGGGATTTCACTGCCAACAACCAAAATACCACATATCAATGTATCTGAAAAGCAAAAAGAGCAGATAATGAAAAAAATGAAAAGGAAGGATACCGAGGATATACTTGACTCAATAGAAAATACTTTGAAACAATAAAGGATTAAGGGATTGCTATGGATTTAAAAAATTTTTATATTGAAGCCCAGGATACAGCACTGTTTGTCATTGATGTACAGGATAGTTTATTTAACTCAATGGAATATGAAATGCGCAGGAAGGTGGCAAAGAATGTGGCAATCCTGATAGAGCTTGCAAAACAGTATAACCTCCCTATAGTTGTGACCGAGCAATATCGTAAAGGATTAGGTTCAACCATAAAAGAGGTTATGGATAAGCTGGAAGGAGTAGTTCCTTTTGATAAACTGACATTTGATTGTATGAAAGATGATAGTATCAGGGAACAGGTCGCAGGCCTTAATAAAAGGAATCTCATAGTTTGTGGTATTGAAACACATATCTGTGTTTTGACAACATCGCTTTCGCTTATGAAAGCAGGATATAATGTTGTTATAGCATCTGATGCTGTTTGTTCACGACGAACCCATGAATGGGACATGGCAATACAGACATTGCGACAGGCAGGCGCTGTTGTGTATCCAACTGAGACAATAGCGTTTATGATGCTGGAAAAAGCAGGAACTGAAATCTTTAAAAAATTGTCGCCATTGTTTAAATAGCTTTTTTCAATGATTAAGGTTTATCCCACAGTACATCATACCCATCAAATACAGGCCCGTCAACACATGCACGTTTGTATCCAGCTTTAGTGGCAACAGCACACCCGGAACACAAACCTATTCCGCATCCAAAATAGCGCTCCAGTGAAGCCTGTATGGGTATTGGCGATAGTTCCTGTGTAATCCTTTGCATCATAATCTCAGGGCCACAGGTATAAATCATATCAAAGCTGTTTGTTTTAATGATAGCTCTGGCTATATCAACCGGATTGCCTTCCACACCAGCGCTCCCATCATCAGTGACAACGATGAGTTCGTTGGAAATATTTTTATAATCGTCCAGCATATAGATAGTGTTTTGTGAAGTTGCGCCATATATATAGGTTACCGTTGAGTTGTGTTCTCGCAGCTTCTTTGCACAATAAAAAAGAGGAGCATTGCCAACGCCACCTCCGATCAGCAAAGCTTTTTTACCGGTAACTATCGCAAAACCTTTACCTGAAGGGCCAATGCAATCAATTGCTCCGGGGTGCAGCGCTGCAATCTGCCTGGTAGCTTTCCCAACAACACGAACAACAATTTGAAGATTGGTACCCGAATGATCAAAGATTGAGAATGGACGTCGAATAAGCGGGTCAGTATTATTGGTAACCTTAATATTAATAAATTGACCTGGCTGACTTGCGAGTACCTCCGATTGCAATGTTAGCAGGTAATGGTCACTTGCAACAGATTTTGTGGATACTAATGTAAACATAATTTTTACCCTCAGGTGCTATAGTACAATACACTATAGCATGAGTGCAATTTGCAATACTATTTTTTAAAGAATTGTGTGAAATTAAACAATGCTTATAACTATTATAAGCATAGCGATTGGTAATCGTACATTACTTTATTGTAATAAAAATAAAAAATATAATTATTCAGTATTTACATTGCTTGCTGGAGTACTTCTGGTGGTGGTCCCCAGTGATATTGGCAGCAATGTATGCCATTTTCCTTATAAAAAGAAAAGGTGTATGCCCTGCTTTCATAATAGTTAGGATAGTTATCGGTATTCATCTCTTTTAAGCGATGATTGAAATACTGTAAAAATTCTACCAGCACCTTCTCGAT
>JAKPOE010000023.1 GCA_029548025.1 Spirochaetota bacterium | reverse complement strand
TAAGATGTTGTAAGGACGATATATGTACAGTGATAATTATTGGATTAGTATTTTTGATGCAGTTCCTACATGGGTAATGCTTTTACCCATTTTTATTTGTTCAATAATTGGGGCAGCAGCCATAATTGAACGAATACTTTTATACAATAGAATAAACGCTGACTATACAATGCTTATTAATAATGTAGCTAAAGAATACAGCAACAATATACAGCAGGCATTGCTGCAATGCAAAAAGGTGCCTGGTCCAATTAGTGAGCTTATTTACAATACTATAGCCTTTCCTGTCAGCATGAAAGAAAGGGAAAGGGTTATAACTGAAAATGTTTATCTGGCACAAAAAATAATTGAAAAGCATGTTGGGATTATTGCAACTATCGCAACAATTTCACCTATGTTTGGATTGCTTGGGACTGTCACCGGCATGATGAAATCCTTTAGCGCTTTATCCAGAGTAGGTAATGTTGCACAGGATCTTTTAGCATACGGTATAGCCGAAGCTCTTATTACTACTGCGCTGGGGTTGCTGGTTGCAATACCAGCATGGATTTTTTATAATTACCTGGTAAGTCGTGTTGAACGCTATGCTAAAGATTTAGAATATGTTGCTAATGCTCTTCTTGATTTCCCGGTATATACTATTGAGCCTCAAAAGAGAAATAAAGATTGATACAATATAATAATTACTGATATGGATGCAAAGGGAATAAAACGCAGTATTAAAGTAAAAAGTAAATTTGATTATCGTTCAATAATTGATATAACATCACTTGTTGATATGACCTTTCTTTTGCTTTGTTTTTTTATGGTTACTTCAAGTTTGGGATCATTATCATCCATTACTGTCCATTTGCCAAAAGCTATACAATCAGGGCAGATGCAACAGGGGAATATGGTAGTCAGCATAGATGAAAAAAATGAAATATTTATCAATGATGTGAAATATCAATTGGCTGATTTGTTGAATGAGTTTAAAAGCAGGAAAGCTTCACTAAAGAACAATGTGGTAATAATCCGTGGTGATCGGAATGCAAATTATGAAACAATAATTGCAGTTATGGATATTCTTAATCAGGCGGGAATACCGCGCTTTACTCTTGCTACGGTAAAACCAAAGTAAAATAAGCTTATAGGGATTTACTCAATGAAAAAGATAGGGATACTGGTTTTATCAATAACCTTTATAGCAATATTTGATGGCGGATTTGGCCAACCTTCAAAGTATGAG
>JAKPOE010000017.1 GCA_029548025.1 Spirochaetota bacterium | reverse complement strand
ATAACATTGCCAATCAATCTCTTAACACTTGGGTTATTTACATTTGCAATCAATGCATTGCTTTTATACTGGGTTTCATTGATTGTAAAGGGAATTTATCTTGATTCATTCTGGTCGGCCTTACTGGCATCGATAATTATAAGTATACTATCGATGATAATAAACTGGATATTTGCCGATAGATAAATAGAAACAATTAATGTATAGTTATTAAACCTATGTTTATAGTATCAATTGGCGCAGGGAAAAATCAATTACCGTTAATACGAGCATGCAAGGATTTGCAATGTAAGATTATTGGTGTGGATATAAATCCCCATGCTGAGGGTTTTCCATTATGTGATTTTAAGATTATTGAATCTATTTATAACTATCACGAAATTTACCAATCCTTGAAAGAATTACTTGTTTTTGACGACATTGCTGCCATCGTTACCCGATCGTATGGTGAAGCATTACGAACAGTATCGTATCTATGCCAGCAGTTTAAAATACCACATATTAATTACGCTATGATTGATTATTGCATTGATAAATCTAAATTTAGAACTATCGCCAATAAAACCATTACGATGCCTCATTGTTTTACTATGGGTAAAAATGATAAAGGGAACATACTAACATTAAGCGACATCACCTTCCCCTGTATTATAAAACCGTCACAAGGACATGCCAAACACAATGTGCAACTTATTGACAGTGTCCAACATTTAAAACAAAGTATAGCTTCAATGAAGCACAGTACAATCATGGTTGAAGAATATATTGAAGGTGATGAAATTATTGTCATAGGATTTGTCATCAATAAAAAATTTTATATTTGCGACATCAGTGATAAGGTACTGAATGCCAAACCATATTTTGTTGATAGAATGCACCTGTTGCCATCAACATATTATCATTATTATAATCAGCTTACCAACATTGGACAGCAGATAGCTGATCTTTTTTTACTGGAATCAACTCCGTTACTGATGGAATGTGTTATTAGCAATAACACCATCTATGTGATTGAAGCAGCCTGTGAGTTTGGTGGTGAGTATCTGGCAGATTATGCTATCCCAGCCCGTTTACACTATGATATTTTCAAAGCATTCATTACCGGCATTACTACTGGCAAAGTAGAATTACCCAAAAAAAGCACTACTGCATCGGTTGTTAAATACATCATGGGCAGGCAAGGACGTTTAACTCACTATAAACAGGTTGAGAACAAAAAAAACTGTATCCATAATGAGATATTTGCAACCATTGGTGATGCAATACAATTTCCTGAAAATAATCATAACCGTCTGGGAGTAATAGTAACAAAAGGAAAGACAGTTGAAAAAGCCATTAAAACCGCTAATACAGTCCTTGAACAAATGGAAATAATAATAGAATAACATGAACAACAAAACATCGCAAAGCTGGAATAACCATTATACCCGTGACAGTTCAATGCTTGCATATCCTGACGAGCAACTTGTGCGCATGATAAAAAAAAATACCATAAATAAACAAAGAGCTCTTGATGCTGGATGCGGAACCGGCAGACATGTAAAGCTGCTCAATGAAAATGGTTTTGATTGCGTTATTGGAGTTGATATAAGCTACAATGCTTTGAAGCAATCGCAAAGTTTGCTTGATAATATTTTCATACAATGTTCAATTAACAAATTGCCTTTCGGCGATAGTTCCTTTGATGCAGTCATTGCATGGGGCTCATTACACTATGCAAAAAAAGAACTGCTGCCCTGCATGCTTGCCGAGATTAAGCGAGTTTTATCCAGTGAAGGCATTGTATATGGAACTTTGCGTTCCGAACACGACACCTACATTGCACGGGGCAAGCATCTTGGGAATAATATGTGGGAAACATCACTACCGGATATACAGGGTGCTGTCATTTCGCTTTATTCGTTACATGAGGTAAAAAAATATTTATCTATTTTTAAAGAATTTCATATTGGTTTAATGGAACGCACTGTTTTAGATGATCTAAATAAAAAATTATCCCATTGGTATTTTTACGCAACGGTATGAAAACATTTACATTTGATAGTCCTCTTACATCATGTCCGCTTTGCAATAGCAATGCAATATATTTTTTATATGCGATAGTTACCTGTAATCCAGCATTTACTGTTTATAAATGTAATAGCTGTAAATTTATATTTATGAACCCTCCCCTCAGTCATCAGTCTGAACATACTTTATATGATGAAGGATATTATACCGGTACATCAGATTATTCATATTACGATGAACGAATAACCGAGCGGTATTCTCAGTATGTATGGAATGCACGGTTGCATACGATACACAACTATGTACCGGGTGGAAATTTTCTTGATGTCGGATGCTCATTTGGTGGCTTTTTACATGCAGCATCTCAATTGTATATCACGTATGGGATTGAACCATCAGCATATTCTGGAAAATATGCACAGCAGCGATTTGGGAGCGATGTTATACATATTGGAACATTATTTGATCATCCTTTTAAACATAATTTTTTTTCAGTTATTACATTAATTGAAGTGCTTGAACATATGCGCCAGCCATATGAAGCCCTGACTGAATGCTATAATCTATGTAAACAAGACGGTTTACTTGTTATTCAAACTGCAAACATGGATGGACTGCAGGCTGCAATACAAAAAGAGCGCTATGGCTATTTTTTACCGGGCCACTTTTCGTATTTTACAAAAGATAATCTTACCCACACACTTAAAAAAATAGGTTTTACAAAGATTAAAGTATTCCAGCCAGTAGATTTTGGATTACTTCCAAAACTAATGAAGTCAAGGATGAATTTTAATTCCATATATGCTTATAAAAGCTGGCTAAGGATAGCACTCTATCACTATGCCAGTAAAATCCATGCTGGCAATTGTGCTTTAACAAGCTCTATGGTTGTGTATGCATTTAAGTAATTGAAATATAAAATATTACTTTTTTTATAATACATCGATAACGATTAATATAAATTTCTGCTTGACTTTTATATTACAATACATATCGTTATTACAAAGGTACTATACTTTATAGCAAAATAAGGAGTAAGCCAATGAAAAAAATTTTTTTCTGCATTCTCATTGTAATACTCTCGTTGGCAATATCGCTGCCCTTTACTTACGCAGCAAAGCTTTCCGATGAGGATTTAGCAAAAAAGAACGAAGGCTGGTACCCAACGGGCCTGCCTCTGGTAAATTATGATAGCGATAATGGCTTTGGATATGGGGTGCGGGTGTATTTGTATTATAATGGAAGCAGGGATGAAGAAAATTTTGCCTATGCACCCTATAAAATGCAGTTGTATGGTCAGTTTTATCAAACAACCAATGGCTATCAGTACCATGAGGTTAATCTTGATATGCCGTATATCATGGGCACAAAATTCAGGGTAATAACCTCTGTTGCCTATGATAAAAAGATTAACGCAAACTTCTTTGGCATTGGCGCTGATACCGCAAAGGAAAAGCTGACACTGTATGATGGTTCAAATTTAGGTGATTCACCACAAAAGTTTGATAAATACGAAGATTATATAGATTATGTTGATGATAATAATAATTTGCAAAAATATTACAACTATAAGTATACCAAGCCCAGCTTTTTCCTGAATGTTCACAGGGATTTAACACAAAACCTGAAGATACTGGTAGGGATTGAGGTTAAAAAAGTAGATATAGAAAAATGGGATGGCTATAAATTTGACCACGATAAACAGGGGCCAACATTATTGAAACAATGGCAACCAGAGGGATACGATGGTGGATGGTCCAACTTTGTTCGTGCTGGTATTTACTACGATACCCGTGATTATGAACCTGACCCCAAAAGAGGATACTTGATTGATTATGCGTATGAAATATCTGATAATGTACTTGGCTCAGATTATGACTTTATGCGTAACACCGTGCAATTACAGGGTTATATACCATTGCTTTCAAGTTTAACGCTGGCATTGCGTGTAGCCTATACTGATACCAACAGTGACACCCCATTCTTTGAGATGGGTTACTTTGGATTTTCGCTCAACCGCAGAACAGGGCTTGGCAACAACAGGACCTTACGGGGATATCGCGAGCAACGTTTTGTTGGGCCAACAATGACGGTAGGGAATGCTGAACTGCGCTGGAAATTTGCCGAAACGAATGCATGGGGTCAGAACTTCCAGTTTAAATTAACAGGATTTTATGATGTAGGAAATGTATACGATGAGGCAGGCGATCCATTCAGTGATCCCCGTTTTGGCGACTATCATCAGGGTTATGGTGGCGGTTTGGTCATAGCATGGAATATGGCAACCATAGTGCATTTCTATTATGGGATGAGCGAAGAGGACTCGTCAATATCGGTTGATTTTAGCCATACATTTTAATAGTAATAGATTTAAAATATACACAAAAAGGGGCAACTGTTTACGTTGCCCCTTTTAATTAATATGAACTATCGCCAAAATTTACTTTATTCTATAGCAAAGGATTCCAGTGCTATTCATCTATTATTACAATAAAGGGAAGTATACCACTGCCCTTTATTGCATACGATGTATATTACTTTATAGAGCGCCAATCTTTGCCTTTTAAATCCAATCCCAGCTGTCCACCCGGATTCATAATAGCATTGGGATCAAAATGCTTCTTTATTGCTCGTAAAACTGCCATCTGTTCTTTGCCAATATGCTCTTCCATCCATGGTGCTAACATTCGCCCTACACCATGATGATGGCTCAATGATCCACCACTTTTTGCTATGCTATCGATAATACCATCCTGAAATGTAATGTATTCGTTCATATCATCAGTTTTCATAATATAGATAAAATACAGGTTTGTACCCTGAGGATAAAAATGCGAAGCATGAGTCATACATACTGTCTGAGGCCTGTTTTTTATAAACTGTCGCACAGCCTTATGAACATCATGGAGGTTATCCCACTTTACACTTGTTTCCAGTGTATCAATGAGTATCCCGTAATCATGCAAATCCTCTCGTATATAAGGGTCCTTATATCGTCCGGGCTCCCACATAAGCGTTGGCAATCCTGTAATGTACATCCCACCGTATTTTTTACAAATTTTCTTTACCTGTCGCTTTATGTTTTTGGTAAAATACTTTTCGCCTTCTGCTGAGCTTATAAAAAGGCAACGCTGCATTGGTTTAAAACCGCGTAGCTGCATTAGTTTATCCAGAATGGTTCCATCTATGCCATAGAGTTTCAAACCTATATGCGTTTCTTCTTCATCTGAAACCCTGAATACTGCTGGCATACCAAACTCACCCTGCGATATTTCACGCGAAGCATTGATGGCATCCTGAAATGTTTTAAAAATAAAACCAAATCTTCTTCTATTTTGTGGCATATAACGATATATCTTCCATGTTACCTCCACTAAAACGCCAAAGGTGCCTTCACTCCCTTTCATGATATCGTTTATTTTAGGACCGGTTGCTGTTGCAGCATAATCCCTGGTTGTAAATGTACCAGCAGGGGTAACCCACTTCATGCTTATAACAAGATCATAGGCATCACCATAATAGCTTGATGACTGCCCCGAACCCAATGTTACAATCCAGCCCCCAATGGATGAATATTCAAACGATTGTGGAAAATGCCCGCAGGTATAATTATACTTTGTACCAAAATGCTTTTTAGCATTGTTCAATGCTTCTTCCAGAGCAGGTCCCTGTATACCAGCCTGTACAGTAACCGTTTGATTTTTTTCATTAACATGTAGTATGTTATTCATATGGGTGGATAGTACCAGAGTAATGCCACCTTTTGCAGTTCGCAGTCCAAAATTAACCGAAGAGCCACCGCCATAAACATATACCGGTATTTTATGTCTATGGCAATACTGTATAAGCTTTTCAACATCATCAACACTGCGTGGATGGACAACACAATCGGCAACTCGTTCAACAATACCTTTACGTAATTTCATAGCTTCTTCTATGGTTTTACCTGTTGCAAATTTTAATCTATCAAACTGCGTTGTGCTTATATTTTCATAGCCTGCAATATCGGCAATATCCTGTAATTGCTTTTTTGTCAGCCTTACAGGTTTTTTATATGCAACTGTATTTCTCCCCTCGCTGTGTTTTTTTGCAAAATAGCTATCGTCAAGATTAAACACCGTTTTTAATTCTTGATATAATTTTGGATTGGGATGTTTAAATGAATGTGGATCGCCCCATTTGAAAATAGAACGATATGAATAGGGCTCTGGAGCTTTTTCGGTCCAATCGGGTATAAATTTTTTTGACATACTATATTCTCCTTTTTAGTGGTTCAGTGGTTCAACCTCTAAATTCAATACTATCATAAACATCATTATGTTCAAGAAAAATTTTATTATCACAACAAAAAATACTGCTTGAAATAAATCACCATCAATTGAGTATTACAAACAATATATTTTTAATCATAAAATAGTATCTATAATTTATATTTATGCATGAAGAGATTACAATAACGCAGATTATAATCGCATCAATTACGGCTGCCTGTGCTGTAGCTCTTCCTATCATATTCCATCTTGTAGGATTGGGCTCACTATTTTTACCAATGTTTATACCGCTGGCAATTGGTTCATTTTTCATGACCCCTTTCTATGCATGTTTTACGGGTGCTATCGCCCCCATAACCTCTTCATTATTAACCGGAATGCCGCCACTCTATCCACCCATTGCTCTGCTCATGGTCATCGAATTATTTTTCTTTTGTTTTATAATCTCCGTTATAATTCATCGCGCACCAGAAGTCAATGCCTACATAGTCATGATCATTGCAATCATCGTTGACCGATTTGTTTTATACATGCTGTATGCGCTGGTATTTCCCTATTTTCATATTTCATTTGCGCTATTAGGTGTTTACGACCTGTTAAAAAGTATTCCTGGCATCATACTGCTTTTGATGACTGTACCGCCTGCAGTTATGGGGATAAAAAAATTAATGAAAAATTATAGTTGGCGATAGTTATGGTAAATAATAATTATGACAGCAAGAACATCTATTTTAACAATTTAAGTAAAAGCTGGGATACTACAGCTGGTAATAATGAAGCACGTATCAAAAAATTGACTGAGGTGTTGTCATGGATGCATATAAAGAAAGGCGATACCGTTTTAGATGCTGGCTGTGGCACTGGCATTCTTTTCCCCATTATTGAAGATTATATTGGGAGTACAGGGAGGCTGATTGCCATTGATGCTTCCAGCGGCATGATTGAAGTAGCACAATCAAAGTATAAACACTGTAATAATATTACCTACATTGCAGCTCCACTTGAAACTATTGTCATGCCTTTGCAAAGCGTTAACCTCATTATATGCTTTTCGGTATTTCCCCATATTGAAGATAAATTATTGGCTTTGAAAAAATGTCATGACCTACTGGCCGATGATGGTGCATTATACATATTTCATTTATCCGATACTAAAAGCCTCAATGAATTTCATAGTCATTTACATGCACCGGTAAGTAAAGATTTTATGCCCTATAAGGATGAACTGGAACAATTGCTTCTTGATGCAGGTTTTGTCATGAAACACTATATTGATGAACCAGAACTTAATTTTATCCATGCTGTGTTACAATAATGGCATTCCACTATGTAAAGATAATTGCAGTTATTGTATCCCTGCTGTTTTGTTCGTTGCTTAATGCATTTTCCTTTTTATGGACTGCATCAAGCGCAGTACTTGCTATTCTTTTTTTACACTATATCTCCATGCAGCATCGCACTGCACTCATTATGCTAGTGCCATTGGTAATGACAATTGTTATAATGCAGCTTATAACTGGCATTATCCGGGACAGTATTAATTATTATATAATGGCATTAACAGCATATAAGATTGTGTGCATCAGCATTATTATCATCGGTGCGCGCTTTTTCATAGGGCGCAATGGATTGAAAGCTTTTATAAATATTTTCCCATCAACAGTGAAGCTTTTTTTTCTTATCTTTACACGAACATTGTATACCTTGATGCAGCAAAACAGGATGATAGTGTTTCAGCTTCAATCCCGGATTAATTTTAAAAGTAAAGAAAAATATTATATCCCAAAATATTACTCAGTTGCTTTTCTTTATAATCAATTTTATGCAATGTCACACTTTCGTAATGGTATTTTATCACGAGCTATCACTTCTTTGCCTGTGATGAAACTTGCTGATACTACCACTATTGCTAACTATATTACTGTTGGTATCATACTGCTTCTTATTATAATAAATGGAATTTTTCAATAGGTATACCTTATTATGAAAAGAATAATGGTACAAAAACTATCGTATAACTATCCTGATGGAACACAGGCACTCAATGACATATCATTTGAGGTGAATGGAAACCAGAGGGTGGCAGTTGTTGGACATAATGGTTCAGGAAAATCTACATTATTATGTATTTTATCCGCTCTATTGCTGCCAACATCGGGGATGGTGAAAATAAATGATAACAACCTGACCCATAAAAATAAAATACTCATTCGAAAATCTACGGGGATTTTATTTTCACAGGTTGAATATCAGTTTATCATGCCGGATATTATCAATGATGTGATGTTAAGTATAAACAATGGTGATGATGAAGAAAAATATTTACAAGCAATGGATATAATAAAACAGGTTAACCTTGCTGATGTTGCCTTTCATCATCCCCTATCACTTTCAAGCGGACAGATGAAGCGTGCAGCATTAGCCTCAGTACTTGCAAAAAATCCTTCAGTGTTACTGCTTGATGAACCGCTTGCAAATTTAGATAAACCTTCATCAGATGCAGTTATTGACATTTTGTTACAATTAACCATGCCAATAGTTTTTGCAACACATTCAAAGTATCTGGTTGACCATGTAGCACAAAGAATTATTGTTCTGGATAAGGGTACCATTGTCATGGATGATACTGCAAAAAACAACAATGTAAAAAAGTATCTACAAACTACACTGGTATAATCATTCCTTCAATTCATTGATATATTTTAACGTATAAAAGGCATATTCTTTATAATACAGTACGGGTGCTAAATGTTTTCCTGGTAAAACAAAAAGGTTCATCCTTGCATTGTTATTTACCGCTTCAGGATAATACTTCAGCCAGAAACGCTCAACATCCTGGGGATTAAGTGATTCTTTGTAATTTAAAAGTTTTTGTGGATTGAACAGTGAATCATTGCTGCCAAATATAACAACTATCGATGATAGAGTAGTTACCGGGAAATTATCTGCGTTTGCTTGTAGTGTTACATCGGTGATATCTTTTACTGCTCGTAATGACTTACATACCGTAAAATTACCATGCAGGCACGAACCACATGAACGACAACTATCGCCCGCTATCCCTTTTGTAATACCCCAGCTTGCCGCAAATACATCGTTTGCATGCCCTTTAAACATTTCGGTTGATATACGCAGGCTTTCCCATGAAAATGCTGATAATACACAGCAATTGGCGGCACAGCTATTATCAGGCCAGTCATTGAAACCAGCCGGACATATCTGTACAAGATTTTTGACACAGTTATATCTGTTTGCCACACGCCGGGCTAACAATGCACCATGCGACCACCCAACCACCGTAAGCGTTGCAGGTATGCCACTTTGCGATATCGATACCGTTTTGCCATTTATTGTTATAGCTTCTGGCATCTGCTCAGCATCAATGACATTAATACCCTGCAAGGTTAAAGCATACTGCATCATTGCCATAACAATAATCTCTTTACCTGCATCACCGCAGTATTGAGGGTCTTTACCGTAGGGCGTATCACATACCACAACAATCACAACACCTGATTTTGAGGTTAATGCCATCTGCGATGTAAATTTATATGCATCATCTGCTCGCTGGGCATGCCCCTGCAAAAACAAAATAACTGACCCATGTAATGCCTTGTTTTCTACATTAGAACTTTTTTCTTCATTGCTACGAGCATCTATGAAACAATAAAAGCCCTTGATTGTCTCACCATTAAATTCAATGGTAACGGTATGCACAACTGGCTTTTTATCCACCTGACGCTGTGCAAATGCATAAGCTGGAAAAATAAATACAATAAACAAAACAATTAATTTTTTCATGCATAGTCACTGTGTAATAAATTAATACAATAAACCACAATCAATATTTGCATTCTTTAATTTATACCATAGTTTCAATAATTTGTAGTATATTTTCCGCAACTTCTTTTTTTGTCATTTTATGCAGATGCATTGTTTCTTCATTTGCAAGCATAATGGTTACTTCATTATAGTCGCTCCCAAACCCTGAATCGGTACCGCTTACATCATTGATACATATCATGGCTAATTCTTTTTCAACAAGTTTTGTTTTGCCATATTGCATAATATTGGTTGTTTCTGCTGCAAACCCTATCAGTGTTACATCACGCAACTGTTTATTTTCCTTTCGCAAGGTAGCGATAGTTTTTAAAATATCGGGATTACGCTTTAATGCAATGGTTAAGGTATCATTATTTTTTTTTATTTTCACAGGCGATTTATGAACAGGAGCATAATCTGCCGGTGCAGCAGCCATAATTAGAATAGTATTGGGCGATAGTTCCTGTTGAATAGCTTCAAGCATATCAACGGTAGTTTCCACGCCAATACAGTGATAGGGTTTATTAGCTATGATAGAATGTTCAACCGGGCCATGGATGAAAACTGTATTGATACACCTATTGTACGCAGCATCTGCGATAGCAACCCCCATCTTTCCGCTTGATGCGTTGGAGATATAGCGAACAGGGTCAATCCACTCGCGCGTTGGCCCGCCGGAAACAATTATTTTTTTATTTTCTAATCGCATTGATTGCAATGTTATAAATGGATTCAATAGATGCTAATCTACCCTGCCCTTCATCACCGCAGGCAACCAATCCTGTTTCCGGTTCAACAATGATAGCGCCCCATTTTTTAAGCTTTGTAATATTT
>JAKPOE010000016.1 GCA_029548025.1 Spirochaetota bacterium | reverse complement strand
ATCCACAGGCGTATGATGAATGAGCTATTAAATCACTCAAATGAAAAACCAGGTGGGCAGAAATTAAAAGAAATAGTTACCATTGACCAGAACTTAAGAAAGGGGATAGCTGACCTGTATGTTCAACTTTCAGAGCTGGGTGATAAAGAGATGGCAATAAATATTTTGTCCGATCATGTTGCCATTATGGTTGAGATGATAGTTCATTTTAAAAGTGGAAAATAAATCAAGACAGAAATGTTAAAATGAGGGAATAACATGAAGCAACTTTTTATGATAGTTTTGTGCATAACAATGTTTTCCTGTTCTGAAGAGCAATTTGGAGGATTAGGCATAGAAGTGCCTGCAGGTCCTGAAAAAGTAGGTAAAAATAATCCGTTTATTATAGTCAATGTATATGAAGGTGGTACGGGACATCAGGCGGGACTAAAGGAAGGGGACGCAATAATTGCAGTTGATGGTGTTCCTGTTGATGGACTGTCATGTGATTATGTTGTTAACAATTTACTCAGAGGAAAGGTTGGTTCGGTGGCAACCCTTGAGATAAAACGCGGTGAAACGCTCATGCTTTTCAGAGTTATGCGTGGTAAAATAGTACTGAAATAAATGATGAAAAATGCAATCAATAAAATAATTATTTTATTTTCCATTATGTTCTGGGCAGTGATAATAGCTGATATTATTTACTGGCTGTTAGTATAGCACTGATATGCAGTTTGGTTTGGGGTAATTGATGGCTCAAAATATTGTTGCAAAAATTAAAGATTCAATAGACAAGATGCCCCCTCTTTCTCCTGTGGTGCATAAAATTATCATTGTTGCTAATGATGTTACATCGTCTGCTCAGCATTTAACTGATGTTATTCAGCTTGATCCTGTGCTTACTGCAAAAGTAATACGAATGGTTAACTCAGCTTATTTTGGGCTGCCTCAGGAAATTAAATCTTTAAAACAGGCAGTTGTGATGCTGGGTATAAACACAATTAAAAACGTAGCCTTATCCTCAGCCTTAATGGGGAAAATAGCATTGAAAAAGGGAGCTATTGATGCTGAAGAGTTCTGGAAGCATTCTATTGGTGTTGCTGTTGCCTCAAAGCTAATAGCTCAACGATTGAGTATTGACAAAAAGCTATTGGAAGAATTTTTTATTGCAGGGCTTATACATGATATTGGGAAGGTTCTTTTAAATAACTTTTTCCTTGATGAGATGAAGCAGATTATTGAAATTTCTCAAACAAAAGGTGGTTTCATTATTGACATTGAAAAAAACATTCTGGGTTTGTCTCATGAAGAGATTGGCATAGCAATAGGGAAAAAATGGAACTTTGAAAATAACCTGCTCTATGCAGTAGGCAAGCACCATATGCCAATAATGAAAGGTGATTCAGCCATATACTCTATGATTGTTCATATAGCAGATGTTTTTGTGAAGGTTTTAAAAGTTGGATTTAGTGGTAATTATGTTATTGATCTCATTGATGAGTCAATCTGGCAGATACTTAATGTCAACGAAGAGATTGTATTTGAAACGTTATCAACGTTAAATGATGAAATACAGAAGGCAAAGCTTTTTTTACAATGAGTACACTGACTGTAACATTCTGGGGTGTACGGGGTTCAATTCCAGTTCCGGGTCCTGATACAATAAAATATGGTGGTAATACCGCATGTCTGGAGCTTAAATCTGATGCAGGAGATTGGATTGTATTTGATGCTGGAACGGGCTTGCGAGTTCTTGGTGAATCGCTGGATTTATCAAAAAGCTATACTGTTAATCTGTGTATTTCACACCCTCACTGGGATCATATAAATGGTTTCCCCTTTTTCCCGGTAATCTTTATCCCTGGCAATACTGTCAATGTATATGGTCCCGGAACATTTGAAAAAAGTTTAGAAGATATCATAAAAGGACAGATGCAATACAGTTATTTCCCTGTACGTACTGAAGAGTTGCGGGCAACATTACATTTTTATGAAATAAAAAATAATCAATTTACTGTTGGAAATTTTAACGTTTACACACATCTTTTAAATCATCCTGTTACATGTTATGGATATAAAGTAGTATGCAATGGTAAAATATTTGTTTATCTGGGTGATAATGAACCATATTACAATGTTTATAAAGATAATGATCCCGAGGTTATTGCATTTGCAAAACAGATGAATGAACAACTTGTTGATTTTGTTAAAGGTGCTCATGTTTTGGTTTCTGATGCACAGTATATCCCTGCTGAATATCCAAAAAAAACAGGGTGGGGCCACAGCACTACCCATCATGTCATTAATTTAGCTTTAAAAGCAAAGGTAAAAACATTGTTTTTATTTCACCATGAACCATTGAGGAAGGATTCAGAATTAGATGCGATAGTTACTCATTATAGAAATATATTACAAAAGAAAGGGCTCCCCTTAGAGTTATATGCTGCTGCGGAAAGGAATTCATATACATTTTAATTACTCGTATATTATAGTGTTTCTGCCTGAATTTTTAGCCTTATAGAGATTATCATCCACTTTTTTAATAATATCATCAATTGTTTCAAATTTATCAATCATATCTTTGATGGAAACAATCCCAAAGCTTGCTGTAACAGTAAAATTGATTGAGCTATAGTTGTGCTGTGTATTCATTATTTCCTGTTTCATCCTTTCGGCTACATTAATGGCATCCTCAGATTTTGTTTCCGGTAATATTATCATAAATTCTTCTCCACCGTATCGAAAGGCTAAATCAGAATCACGGAGCAGATTAATAATAACTGAAGATATTTTTCTAAGCACAATATCACCAATCTGATGGCCGTAATTATCATTAACAAGCTTAAAATGATCAATATCTAACATCAGGAGAGATAAGTCTCTGCTATAACGTTTTGACCGTTTAAATTCCAGTTCAATTTGCTCAATAAAATATCGACGGTTGTAAAGCCCTGTCAATGGATCGGTTATGGATAGCCATTTTAATATTTCGGTCCGCTGTTCTACCATTTCTTCCAGATTTGTAGAATATTTTTCCAACAGTTTTTTTGATTCGGTCAGCTCATGAACAATTGTATCTTTTTCTTTCATAACAGCGTCTGATTTCATTTTAAATTGTTCCAGCAAATGGGATAGCTTTATTGCTGTTTCTTTTAACGATATACTATAGGTTTTATGTTTAGTATCTACTATCGTTTTGATGGTATGCAGCAACAATTGCAAAGGTATGGCTTTAGTATAGGTTATGTATATGCTGCTTATAATGGTAATGGCAAGGATGTAAAGGATACCCTGTATTGGCAGTACAATGTGATGTAAATGCAGAACAAAACATACCGAACCTGTCACTATTGCATTATAGAATAGTATCTTGAAGAAAGGAATCATAATCTTATTAAGCATAAAATTGTTAGCATGGTATTAATCGTATAAACCTTTTAGTATTCCTTCTATAAGGGCAATAACATTTTTGCCTAAATCAGGGATATAGTATCCGCCTTCCAATATGGCAAATATGTGCCCATTGCATCGCTTTTTGGCAAAAGAACCAGAAATCTCCCCTAATGTAAAGTAATCCGGGGTTGAAAGATTGGCGCCCCAATCTTTTATATATTGATCAAAACCTGCACTTATCCCTAAAATGTCTGCATGGTCACAGCTTTCCAATCGGGATTTTGTTTCATTGATGAAATCAACCGGATTGGATGCTTGAATATTCAGAACAGGAACATTGGCATTTGATTTAAATATGGTATCAGTTCCATCGCCAAAATGCAAATCAATATCAAGAACTATCGCCCTTGTTATGATTCCCTTTGCGATGAGATGTTTTAGCGTGATTCCCATATTGTTGAAATAGCAAAAACCCCAGTTATGATCAGGATTTGCATGATGGCCAGGGGGGCGTATTACTGCAAAACAGGGTTTATTTTCCATAGACATGGTTGCTGCTTTCAAAGCGCCGCCAGCCGAAAGTTTTGCTATTTCATAGCGCTCGGGGTCCTGTTTTTCCATAAATAGCAACCCCTCGGAATGGCATCGTAAAATATCTTCGTCGGTGCAGGGATCAGGTTTAACGATAGGGTAGGTTTTCCCCAATGAGCTCATTATCTGACGAACACGCTCAGACTTTTCAACTGATGCTGTTATATAGTTGGTGGTGTAAAGCCTATCGTATACTATATAAAAGGGTTGCTCCATAAATAAATACCTGTTGGGATTTTTAAGGTGTACTTTTACTAAAAATAAGCTATCAGTATGGAAATGTCAAATTACTTTTTAAAATGGGTGCTCTTTAACATTAAATTGCCATAGTTCCACCAGCTTTTCAAATTCTTTGTCTCTGGGTTTACCTTCATAGGCTTTATTCCGGCGTTTGATGAGATACAAAACTGTTGCATCCTCCAGTAAAAATTTTTCACCAAGCTGGTTAAGCTTACGGATAAGATAATTGAGGTTGTATGTTTGGAAGTCACCAATATACTGGGATGAAGCGATAGTAGGCTCAAATTTCATCAATAGCTCGGTAAAGTAAAGTGCTAAACGCCATGAGTCAGTGCTACCACTCAAACCTGCTTTGAAGTACAGGCTCAATTTTTCGTAGAGATTGATATTGTGATAATACGATTCAAATACCATGGATATTAATTCAGGGAAAAGGTTTGTTATCTCAATTAAATCTATAGGTTGATTATTGCTTTTAAAATGTTCAAATATTTTTTTGCTGGTTTCATTGGGAAGGGGTTCAACGTCAATGAGCTCAACAAACATATCTTTGATGATAGTTCGCACCTT
>JAKPOE010000013.1 GCA_029548025.1 Spirochaetota bacterium | reverse complement strand
TTCAGTAGAAGAAAATGTTGAGTTGTGCAAAATACTATCGCATACTGAAGGGATTGCAGCTATAGAATTGAATGTGTCATGCCCCAATGTAAAAGAAGGCGGTATTGCTTTTGGTCAGGATATCAAGATATTTTCACAACTCCTTGAAAAGGTTCGTAATGTAACCGATGGTGCACTTATTGTAAAACTATCGCCCAATGTTACCGATATTACACAATTTGCAAAAGCAGCCAAAAACATTGGAGCAGACGCAGTATCAGCAGTAAATACTTTCGTAGGAATGAAGATTGATATAAAGACCGGAAAACCGTATTTTGCAAATACATTTGCAGGTTTAAGTGGTCCTGCAATAAAACCTATAGCCCTCAGGATGGTGTATCAAATAACAGAAAATGTGGACATTCCGGTGATTGGCATTGGGGGCATATTTTGCCTTGAAGATGTCCTTGAATTTTTAATGGCTGGTGCATGTGCCGTCCAAATTGGCACCGCCAACCTTATACATCCTGATGCATCGGTACAAATTCTTCACCAATTTGAAGAATATATGGAAAGCAGAAATATTAATACCATTCATCATTTGATTGGCATTGCTCATACAAAGGAGTAACTCATGAAATACTGGAATAACCGTCTGCACACTATGACCGAATATATTCCCGGTGAACAACCTGACAACCTGGATGATTTTATTAAACTGAATACCAATGAAAATCCATTTCCTCCCTCACAGGCGGTTCTGGATGCTCTGCAAAAAGCCTGCAATGGCAACCTGCGCCGCTATCCTAATCCAACGGCACAAGCAGTACGTGAGCTTTTTGCTAAAAACAATGTGCTCAATGCTGACAATATTTTTGTTGCCAACGGCTCTGATGAAATTTTTACGTTACTATTCAGAGGATTTGTTGAGCCTGATGGATTAGCAGCATTCCCCTATCCTTCGTATGCGTTATACTACACAATGGCTGAGGCTAACGGCATAGCGTATGACAAAATTACTCTGGATAATAATTTTGATGTGCCGT
>JAKPOE010000476.1 GCA_029548025.1 Spirochaetota bacterium | reverse complement strand
TATTGGCAATAGAAGAACAAAAAAAGGATGCTATCATAGCGTTCAATGGGGAGCAACTTTTTTTATTTTCTAAAGAACAGGAAAAATATGTACATGAATTAGAAAATTTAGAAGCAGCACGCCAGAACGTATTAAACAATGCAACAAAACAGGGATTACAACAAGGCAATATATCACTTAAAGATTTTATTATGATAGCCAGCGCTAATAATACTGAGAATGTAGTATTGCTGGGGTATGAATTAAAGAAAAAAATAGAAAAGTTTTCACGGCTTTATGAGGGCAACAAAAAGCTCATAAATGATAATATGGAATTTTTTAATATAATCCTTTCATCATTGCGAAAAGCAACCAGTTATGAGACAGGATACGGTCCTGAAGGATTGGCCATGCGCAGTGCTAGCGGAGCAGTTTTAATGAATAAAACGGTGTGAGGTATAATATGAATTCAACATTCATGGGAATAGAGATTGGGAAACGAGGATTACTTGCTCATCAGCAGGCGCTACACGTAACAGGCCATAATATATCCAATGCTGCCAATGAAGAATACTCCCGTCAGCGTGTTGTCATAACTGCTTCAGATCCATTATATGTTCCTGCTCTGAATAGAGCACAGCAGCCCGGTACTATTGGTCAGGGTGCTGAGGTGCAAAGTATAGAGCGTATTCGCGATGAATTTATTGATGACCGCATCATGGTAGAAAAGCAGGCATTTGGGTATTGGAAGACACGTAATGATTTTATCTATCAGGTTGAGATGGTGTACAATGAACCATCTGATCAATCAATACGGAGCAGGCTGGATGCGCTATGGGAAGGTTTTCAGGAATTGTCAAAATATCCTGAAGAGCGTTCAACACGGGAAGTAGTAAAGGAAAAAGCAATTGCACTGGCAAATGAAGTAAAATATGTATATGGTAAACTATACGATTTGCAGAAGCAGGCAAACAGGCAGATTGGGCATACCGTGGAACAGATAAACGAATACGCGCAGACAATCCGTGATTTGAATGAACGAATATTGAAAGCTGAAGCCTTAGGCGACAATCCCAATGACCTTAAAGATAAGCGTGATGCATTGATAGAAAAGCTGTCCCAGCTTATAAATATTAGTGTCAGCCGCACGGACAAGGATGAGCTTATAGTGTATATTGGTGGGGAAAACCTGGTGCAGGGTGAGGTATTCAGGCCACTTGTTGCCATGGAGGATCCCGACAATAATGGCATGTATAAGGTACTGTGGAAACAGACACTCACCGATGTTACTATTCAGAGCGGTGAGTTAGCAGGTCTTATTTCTATACGTGATGGAGTTTTGCGCCAGAATATTAATGATGTGAATGCTTTTGCAATAAATTTGGCTGATTTAATAAATGAAGTGCACCGAGATGGCTTTGGGAAAAACAATCAAACAAATAATAATTTCTTTAAACACATCGCGGTAAGCGACAATGTGGAAGGAAACTTTGACCTGAACAATGATGGCATCAATGATGTAACAGCACTTTTTAAAATCTCAGGTAACAATAAGGTTGATGCTTCCGCTGCCATTGGAATTACCGGTACACTTACCTTTGTGAAAAACAACGCAATGGATCAGGAAATCAAGATAAATTATTATGCAACTGACACGCTGCTTGATGTCATCAAGCGTGTGAATGATGCAAAGATTGGCGTTGTGGGTTACATTAATCACAACAGCCAGTTAGCTTTCAAAGCTACTATCGCCGAAGATACTGATAAGAAAAATTTTATTATACGGCACTTAGAAGATTCAGGGCAACTATTAGTGGGGTATGCAGGCATTTTGAAAGAGTCAGGTCCACAGGGTGCATTTGATTATCGCAGGGTGGATGATATACGCAAGATAATTGCATCGCGAGAACATATCACCATTACGCCAATGTTTAATCCTGCATCGTACATGGATATTGATGATGCAATCAAATACGATATTGATTCGATAGCTGCTGCTAAAGGGAAGGATTTAGGCGGTACCGGTGACTACAATACATCAAATGGTGTTGGTGATGGATCTAACGCACTGGCACTGGCAGCTCTCAAGCACAAGCATGCAATGATAGACTCAAATGCAACGTTCAATGATTTTTATACTTCGCTTATTTCGCGCATTGGTTCGCAGGGCGAAGAAGCAAAAGACAGAATTGCAAGCCAGGAAACATTGCTTAAAAATTTGGCCAATCTCCGTGAGTCAGTATCAGGGATTAACTTAGATGAAGAGATGGCTAATATGGTACAGTTCCAGCATGGATACAATGCTTCAGCGCGAGTAATTGCCATGATTGACCGTATGCTTGAAACTATCATTAAATTAGGCCAGGGGGTATAAACCATGCAACGCGTAACCAATCAGATGATCAACAACAATCTTGTGTATAACCTGCACAAACATGGGCAGGATATGGATGCCATGCAAAATATGCTTGCAACCGGGAAAAATGTGCAGTTCCCGCGTGATAATCCTGTAGCTGCCACCAATCAGATGCTATACAAGACTGCACTGGTTGAGATAGAGCAGTATATTAAAAACATTGATGAATCAAAATCAAAATTAAGCGAGGTGGATTCAGCACTGCAATCGGTTATTCGCATTTTTCAGCGCCTGCGTGTTCTGGCAGTTCAGGGTGCACATGGCATCTATACTTCATTTGAACGAAAAGAGGCTGCAGCAACCGAAATCAATCAGATGTTAGAAGAACTTGTTAACATTGCAAATATCAGGGGGGCGACAGGTAAGCCCATCTTTGGTGGCTATCAAACAGGCACTGAAAATATACCTGACCCATTTGTCCCCATCTATCAAACACTCACTGCAGGCAATCAGGGGAATGCTATGATTGGTGTGCAGTACCGTGGAAATATAGGCAAAATACTGCGCGAAGTTGCAAACAGCGAGTATCTGGATGTTAATGTTCCGGGAAACTGGGCATTCTGGGCAACCAATCAGGTGCTATCGGCCAACAAAGATGTGTCGCAATACAGAGCCCTTGCCACACAATCATTTAAGATTGATGGCGTTTCAATTCAGATTGCCGCCGGTGATACCATTGATATGGTTATAGACAAGATTAATAATGCTGGCCTGAGCGTAAAAGCATCACTAGGTGCGCGAAACAATTTAGTGCTTGAAACAACGGTACCGCATGCTATATGGCTTGAAGATGAAGGCAGCGGGACATTTTTGCGCGATGCTGGCATGGTAAATCCTGATTTTCCCAATCCGCCAAACAATGTTGATCCCACGGTGTCAGTAAGTGGTATGTCAATTTTTGATATGGTTATACAGTTGCGTGATGACCTGGTGCGGGGTGATCAGGAGCTTGTTGGTGGGCGTGACCTGGGACTTATTGATATGGCGCTTGATAATGTGTTGCGCCACATTGCTGCAGTTGGTGCAAAAGAAAACAGGATTGAGGAACTTGCAAAACGTTCGGAATATGCAAAGAGTAATATACTTGACATACTGGCAAAATCTGAAGGGATTGATTTTCCTGAAACCATAATGAACTTTAGATGGCTTGAATCAGTACACAACTATGCACTGGCAGTTGGTGCGCGGTCAATCAAGCCCACACTTATGGATTTCCTGCGATAATAACGCTATGAAGAGGTGCTACCGTTGGTAACAATAGCAACAAAACCATTTGGGCAAATTGAAGTTGATGAACGGCAGATTATTGATTTCCCTGAAGGCATTTATGGTTTTGAGGACATTAAAAAATTTATCATTCTGGATGCCAATGAAAAATCACCATTTAAATGGCTGCAGGCGTATGATGAACCTGATTTAGCATTTGTGATTATACGCCCCATAGATTTTATGATGCAGTATGAACTGAACGTTATGCCAGAAGATTTAGAGGATATAGGTGCAAAAAGCCCTGATGAAGTCATAGTGTTTGCGATAGTTACCATACCAGAAGATCCTTCAAAAATGACCGCCAATCTACAGGGGCCTGTCCTTATTAATCCTAAAACACGACGTGGCAAACAGGCCATATCATTAAGCGATAAATACACGGTGCGCCATTACATCCTGGAAGAGATAAAAAAAGCACAGGTGAAGAGGTGATTGCATGCTGGTACTGGCGCGTAAAGTAAACGAAAGCATCATGATTGGCGATGACATTGAGATAGTTATTATTGATATCAAAGGTGATCAGGTTAAATTAGGAATCAAAGCACCAAAATCGGTGGCAGTGCACCGTAAAGAGATATATGAAGAAATACAGAAGGAAAATATTGCCGCAATGAAATCTCAGCTTAAACCCGAAACACTCAAAGATATTACTGATATATTGCAGACTCATAAAGAAAAAAACATTGACAACCAAAAAAAATAATAGTAACACAGTTCATAAGTACCTGCTGTAAATGATAACACTATCCTGTCATATTCAAACATGATTCAGGACTTACAATCACGTGATTGAATCCATATCATGTTGGGAATGATGGTGGTGAAATCCTATTTTTTGGGGAAGGGAAAATGCCCGATATTATTGTGCAGACAAATGTTGCATATCTTGTAGGTATATTTTTTATTATTTTTATTCTCCGTGAGATAGTGGCCTTTAAAAAGATTTTGAAGCTTAAATATATTTTCACCCCCCTTATCACCTATATTGTCATTATTATTGCATTGTATCTGTCATATGTCCGTGGTTTTACCGTGTATAATATCTTTATTATTGCCGGACTTGTCTTTGCATTGATTGCAGATACTTTTCTTATGATTGAAGAGATAAGCTTTTTTATCCATGGACTTTTTTTCTTTTTATTAACCCATCTGTGCTATGTGTATGCGCTGAGTATTAATTATCATTTTGGAACCATTGATATAATTATTATTATGATTATTCTATCAATTTTCTTTTTGTATTATTTAGTAATTCACAAAGCAAAAGGTAAAGTATATATTCCGGTTATACTGTATATGCTTGTTTTATCCTTGGTATTGCTCCTGGCTATTGGTACGTTTCTGAAAAATGTATACCCCCGGGGTGCCATTGTAACCATGGCAGCAATCCTTTTTGCCATATCTGACGGTGTTCTTGCATTTAACCAGTTTGTACACAAAGTACCTCATAGCACTGTTGTTACATGGTCATTGTATGCACCTGCACAGCTTCTGTTTGCAGTCTCCTGCTATTATTGATGAAAAAAAGATTATTAACTCAGTGCACTATCTTGGTGGTGTGATGTTGTATTGTGTTTATATTTAAAAAATTATCAGCAATAATTTCTTAAAAAATTTCATAATGAAAATAGTGTACACCCCCGCCGCCGAAGGCGACGGGAATGTACACTATTTTATATTTTATTCAAATTTCCACATTTTAGGAATAATTAGTGAAAAATTATCATTATTTTTCTTGTAAATAATGAGTTATTTTTAGTATAATTTAATGATAATACTTTGAGCATAGTGTAAATAATATGATGGTGGTGTGATATGAAAAAGATATTTATTTTTATTCTACTAATTTTTATTTCTTGCGGGCAATTAATAAAGCAGAGCCCACAAAAGGATTATGAACGTATATATAAAAATTTAACCAATGCAGAATCACTGGAAAATCCTGTGCAAAAAGATAAGCTTATTAACAAAGCGTATACTCTTTTGATGCAACGGCAGGCAGAACTGATAAAAGAAAAAAAATCTGATACAACGGTAGCTGCTTTACTGGCCTACTATTATTATTTAAAAGGGAACTATCAGGATGCATCATCACAGGTTGAACTTGCCTCTTCTCCATCCGGGAATAATCAATTGGGGGCAATTATACAGGCACGTGTACTGCTTTCTACAAAAGGGAAAGCGGGTGCTCAGGGTGCACTTGATATCTTACGTGCAGTGGAAGGCTTGGATAATCCAATGGCATTTATAGCAATGGGTGATGCGTATTTTTTAAAAGCAGATTATGATAAGGCACGTGATAATTACACAAAAGCCTTATTGCTTAACAGGGAATTGCAGGTTGTTGCTGCCAACCGACTTGAAGTTATATCCCGTATAAAGACACTGTCCATCAATGTAGCAAAAGTTTCTGACTTTATTCTTGAGCCCACAATGACAAGAGATAAGCTTGCATATATATTATATGAAATATTTGAATTGCAAAAGTATATTGCCACTGCAAAGCCACTTGATGCCAATTTTATTGATCTGGAAAAGTCTCAGTATAAAAGTGCAATTGTCTCTTTACGACAGAAGGGATTCTTTTCGTATATTCAGGGGAGCGCATTTGAACCATTTATGGTAGTATCTCGTGGTGAGATGGCAAAGCTAGTTGAGGATTTTTTAGTACTATCACGTAATAATGAAGGATTACGGTCAAAATTTAAAAATGAATCACCTCCTTTTTTCAATGATATAAAAAATGATAATGAATATTATAATGCTATGCGTTTGGCTGTTGATATGGGTATTATGACTGCTTCCTTGAGCCAGGATGCATATCCTGATGAATCAGTAACAGGATTGCAGGCAATAATGATACTTCAAAAATTAGTAAAGTAAGACACCATTTGGGGATGAGGGGTATATATGATTATAAAAAGAAGATTAAAGATATTTTTTACAATAATAAGTGCTCTGGTTATAGCAGCAATAACCTATGCGCAATTTACCGATAATGCTCAAAGCGATGAAAAAAACCGCACTTCTAAGATAACATATAAAAATTATATATGGATAGAAGGTGAAAACGCGGTATCAACGAATTTTGCCCGTGAACCCATATATAACTTCTTTTGCAGTAATAAGTTTGCGTTACAACTTTCAAAAGATGTTGATCCCCCACAGGACGGTTATTTTGCTACCTATGTTTTTTATGTTACCCATACCAAGGAATATGATTTCTGGATGGGATGCACCCCTCCCGGATCAGCATATAAGGATAGGCCTGGCTATGCATCCCCCATTGAATGGCAAATTGACAACGGCCCGTTTCAGACAGCATCAGCTGAGAATGTGTATGTGAAAAGTTTTTATGGTATTGGTGGGTTCTACTGGGTAAAAATTGCCAGTGGTACACTCAATGCTGGGAAACACACCCTGACAATTAGAGTAAAACAAAAAAGAAGCAGCGGCTGGGATTACTACTTTTATGTTGATGCCATTTTATTATTGCCTCAATATAGTACAGGTATAGCACAGCTTATGGATTTTCCTGAGGTTGCACCAAAAGATTTTGCCACTCCGGGTGATGGCATACTGTTTAATGCTCCTGAATTTTATGAAAAAAAATTACGTGCAAATATTAGTGATAGAGAAGCACTATTTTCCCTTGTGCAAATTTATGGTTGGCTATATGATTATAACAAAGCAATATTTTTACTAAAAAAATATTTGGAAAAAAATCCACGTGATCTTGATATGCGGCTAGAGCTTGCTGCATTTTATTCATGGTCAGATCAATTAGATGCAGCCATCAGTGAATATAAAAATATCATTGCTATTGATGAAAAAAATATCACTGCACGAAAGCTTCTTTCAGTACTTGCAGGCTGGAACAATCGCTATGATGAAGCAATAAAGTATTATCAGGAAATTATTGCCATAGATCCGGAAAATGTGGATGCGTATATTTCACTGGGTACACAATATTCGTGGAAAGGTGAAATGAACAGAGCTATCGCCACATTTGAAAAGGCTGAAACTATTGCCCCCAGTAATATTGAAGTGCTTGAGGTTTTAGGTGATAATTATTACTGGGCAGGAAGGGCGTATGATGCCATACGACAATATTACCGCATAATCGATATAAATGAAAAGCAGATATCAGCATATAAAAAATTGGCTAAGATATATCTTGATTTAGGTGAAAGTGCAAAAGCAGCAAGAATAATTAATGATGCAAAACAGGTTGTAGATTTATATCCGGAACTATCGGGTATATCATTAGATGTTAAAGATGAGCTTGCAAAAGAGCGTCGGGCATTAATAGATAGTTATAAAGAGGCACTGGTAAAAAATCCTGATGATGTCAATTTACGCAAAGGGCTTGTTGATACGTATATATGGAACAGAATGTATGGTGATGCGGTTAAGGAATATGATGCTCTGCTTGCATATAAGATGTTTCACTCAATTGAGCAGGCCGAACAAAAGGTAACACGATTGGCCATACATACTGTTGGATTGCAATCATTAATGCCTTTGATTAAAACCATTAAGGATGATGGTAGCATAATTAAAAAACGATATGCAAAACTGATAGATGATAAAAAGAAAGGCAAGGCTGTCATTGAGCCATCGTCGCTTGCCAGCGATAAAGCAACGCTTGAATGGTACAATGCAAAATTAAAAGAAATACAGAAAGAGCTGTATGTATACAATGATATCACTGCGGCATTTGGCAAAGATGTGCAGACGTATACAGCAATGCAGGCGGCAACAGGCTGGCACTTTGAGTCTGACAGGATTTATAGGTATGCTGCAACTGCAAAGAAATTAAATCCACAAATGTATCAACCATATAAGGTTCAGGGTACCATTGATTTATTGTATGATAAACCGTCAAATGCAGTCAGTTCTTTTGAGTTGGTAAAAAAATTGGCTGCCGGCGCTGAATTTCCCGGGTTGCCCCTTGCCTATGCACAAACAAAAAAATACAATGAGGCGATAGCTCTTTTAGAAGAGTCATTGCAGAGTAAAAAAGTATCTGCAACATATAAGAATGATATTGAACAAATGCTATCACTGGTAAAATTAAGTAAAGGAGAAGTATCTTCTCAAAGCTCACTTCAGGTAACTACTCAAAAAAAGTAGGCAATTAAAAAAAAAGACTATTAATTTTAATGGATTAATTTTACTTTGTCTTAATGGATATAAAGATACAGATACCGGAGATACCGGAAGAAGAGCAGACTCCAACTGTTAAAGCGTTACTGAATATAATCAGTCAATGCGTACAAATAATTGAAATGCGGGATAAAGAGATTCAATTATTAAAAGATGAGATAGCACGTGTCAAAGGGAGAAGCCCCAGGCCAAAGATTAAAGCGAGCAAGCTCGAAGAAGATATAGTGAAGAAAGCCCCCCGGTCACGGAAAGATAGGCAGAAGAAGAAAAAGAAATCTACCACGAAATACGAGGAAGTAGTAATAAAGGCAGAAAACATACCCGCCAATTCGCGATTTAAGGGGTATAAAAATTACACCATTCAGAACATCGAGATGAATTCCAAAACAATAGTGTATCGTCGAGAGTGTTGGAAGACCTTGGATGGTAAATATATTATTGCATCATTACCGGATGAGGTTTGCGGACATTACGGAGCTGAACTAAAACAGTACATTCTGCATTTAAATTACGATTTGAATGTACCCCATGAGTTAATAGTAAACAGTCTCCATGAGCTTGGCATAAAGATTTCAGCAGGGCAGCTGAACACCATATTAACAGAAGGGCATGAATTGTTTCACGAAGAGAAGGAAGCGCTGTTGAAAACAGGAATGGAAGTATCTGATTATATATCGGTAGACGATACAGGAGCGCGTCACAATGGTAAAAACGGTTATTGTACTCATATTGGGAATGAACTATTTTCATATTTTAAGAGTACTGAAAGCAAAAGCCGTATAAATTTTTTAAGAATACTGCGTGGCCGTAATACTGATTATGTTCTTAGCGAAGAATCATTTGAATATATGGCAAGACAGAAGCTTCCGTCAGACAAAAGGAAACGCTTAATGGGAAAGCTGCATCAGAAATTTGATACTGATGATAAGTGGGAAGAATTTTTAAAGATAACCGGCATTAGAAGTGAAAAAGAAACTACCATTGTTACTGAAGCCGCATTGATGGGGAGTATCCTTTCCCACGGGATAAATAAAGATCTTGTTATCCTGAGCGATGATGCCGGACAATTTGAAATTTTTATATTGCTCCATGCATTATGCTGGATTCACGCTGAAAGAAAACTTACCTATATTGTGCCTATAAATGATTATCATAAAAAGATTGTAGATGATATGCGTGGGAAGATATGGGATTTATATCAGGGATTAAAAAACTATAAGAAATCGCCTGCAGAAGATACAAAGCAGTTCCTGGAACATCAGTTTGATGTAATTTTTTCTCAAACGACCGAATTTGAAGATATCAACAATGCTTTATATCTGATTCGGCAGAATAAAAAAGAACTTCTTATGGTATTAAATCGCCCGGAAATACCTCTTCATAATAATATCAGCGAAAACTCGATACGTATATATGTTACTAAACGGAAAATTCATGGTGGAACCAGAAGTGAGGCCGGGCGGAATTGTCGTGATACATTTATGAGTCTGAAAAAAACCTGTAGAAAACTTAACATTTCTTTTTGGGAATATATTTTGGACCGTTTAAAAAAGACCTATATTATTCCACCTTTAAATGAACTATTAAGTAGAAGCTTAATCAAACAATCTATATTTTCCCCTGAGTGTGCCTCTACTTTCTGAGTAGTTACCAAAAAATCATAGCACTGCCTTAGGGGAATTGTGGGCGATAGTTTTTGATGGAGAAGGTCATCATAGAGCATTAGAGGCTGAGTATCCAATTTCACAATGCAGTTTTGCGCAGGATGATTTTAATATTGTGATAGGAGATGCGGTTTTAATGCCTGGGATAGCGCATGGGTGCATTGCGTATGGTGATGAAACAATACAGTGGGATGTAACCTATTCAGGGAACAGCGACCCGCTTTTTTTGTACCCGGCAAAACTTTACACTGCAAAACTTCCAAAAGCAAAAACGCTGGTGGATTTGCCATTTGCACGGTTTAATGGTTCTATACAGGTAAATGGTGAAACGATAGAGATAATTAATTGGGTTGGGAGTCAAAATCATAACTGGGGGTCAAAGCATACCGACCACTATGCGTGGGGGCAGGTTTGTGGTTTTGACAATGAGCCAGATGCTTTTCTGGAATTGGCAACAGCTCGTATAAAGATAGGGCCGCTCTTTACTCCATTTATGACGCCATTGGTGTTGCGATACAAAGGAAATGAATATGCATTCAATTCGTTATCAAAATTGCTATGCAGGGCGCGGTTTGGTTATTTTTATTGGGACTTTAAAGCAGTGGAAAAAGATAGTATTATTAAAGGTTCAATCGTTGCATTGAAAGAAGATTTTGTATGCCTTCCCTATTACAATCCACCCGGTGGTATAAAGTATTGCCTCAATACCAAGATTGCATCATGTGAAATAACCTGCAAAGTGGGCAATGAACAATGGACGTTAAAAACAAAGAACAGATGTGCCTTTGAAATACTGACTGATGATACCATGCATGGTTTGCAGCCAATCAGGGAGATAGCAGTTATTAAAAATTGATTTTTACTGAAAATACGCTGTCAGGAAATCATCCCACATTGTTTGTGCAAAGTCAATAGTAGAGGTATTATAGTCGCTGTATTCACTATCGGTATCTGATTGTGGAAAATAGATGGATAATCCGTTTGAACGGGTGTAATTACCATGGTAATGATAGAGCACAGCACGTTTCACTGCATTCATTGCATCGTTTACTTCGTAAGAAACTTTATTAATAGATGATATGTTCAACAAAAAATCATACAAATCGATGTATGCGTAAGGTTGAGTTTCTGAACTTTTAAACGCTAACGTATTGTCACGTGCTGTGCTGATTGTATTTTTTATTGCAGATAGGTTGTATATTAGTGCTGATGATAATGCATCAATGGCACCCGCCATAGCTTCAATGCTACTGAGATCAACCAGTGACATGGGGTAGTAATCATCAAGGGCATAAGCATCAATTATTGATTGCCCTAAATCAATGGGGCTTCTGCCCGATGCAATAAAATAATTAAGGAAGTTAGCATAGTACCAGCCAATTGCAGGTTCTACCTCTTCGGATGCTACCATGTAGTGTGCACAATCTTTAAGCTGGTAGGCAACCTCCACCATACTCATAAGGCATGCATCAAAACCAATGAGCGTTAACCCTTTTCCAAACAATGCCTGCTTCACCTCTGACATCAGCAACATATCGTTAGCGCTTGTGGCATCCACACATACCGCTTTAAATATCTGAGGTTCAGATGCAGTCAAAGTAGCGCTATTGGTGCTGCGCCATCCTGAACCATGGTCCCATAGTATAAGGCTATAATAATCTGCCGGGTAGTTTTCTTTACCAAAAGAAATAAAATTACTTAAAGTATTGGGATCGCCCATGTTTAATTCATCGCTATCGCCGGTGTTTGTTATTTTTAAATATTGGCTGTCGGCTAATCTTTCAGAGTTTATTTTTGAGCTGCTGGTATCATGTAAAACGTTGTACAGACGCGTTCCTTTCCAATCACCATCGGCTGTCGTTACGCCATCACAACGGTCAAGGAGGACAATGACATTGATGGTATGCCCGTTTGCATCCACCTGTTCCATCTCATTAAAATCAGCAAGTGCATACGGTTCAAGGTTGTTATCACCATCCATGTACACCATGATAGTCCATGATGGCACATAGCTGTTAGCGCTGTCACTGCATGAAGGCAATGTCATGGTGCTGAAGCAAAGTATGATTAGTAGTGTTATGCACCGTATGGTAATATACATTTGTTTATAATGGATCATGGTATATCCCTGTTTGTATAATCATAGTACTTTGTATATCCAGTGTATATGCAATCATTTTTCTGATTCAGATTATAAAATAACAATACAACAACTTAACGGTATCCATGTTGTTGTCAAGCAACGGCTATCTAATTTCTATCAATTTATAGTATCAATTAACATTTATGGTTCTATTGTCATACAATAGTAAATTTTACATTATAATTATGGTATCTTCATATTTTTTTAAACACGCATTGATTCATTAATCTTTAAATTCATTACTAAAATTTATATAAAAATATAGAGAGTATGGTTTTAATTTATGATTAATATCAAGCGTTTGCTAATTAAACATTTTAATATTATGTACATTTTTATACTTTTTATTATAATCACTGTTTTATCAGGTATAATAAGCCTGTATACTACCTATGAATATAATAGCTATATATCGCAGTTTATAGAATCATTGGAAACAGCCAAGAATATTCAGATTGAATTGCAAAAACAATTTAATAATGGGAAAATTATAATCCTTGAAGGTAGTTCTTTTAATACCTATCAACATAAAATTCATGAATATTCGTATAACGCGCAGAATATCCAGAATCAATTATTTAATCTGGGGCTTATGTGCAAGGATATGAAAGGAATTCATGCAAAAATTATAAATTTTACAAAATTGTATAAGCAGGTAAATAATGAGTTTTTATCCTATATAGTAAATTATAATGATCTGGATTTTTATAGCAGTAAAAATATTATAAATGATTCATTTGCTAATGAACAAAAATTGTTACAAATGATGGAAGATATAGTAAACGATATAGATAAGGTTTCAAACGAAAAAATACAATATATAAATAAATATTATCTGACAGGTGGTTTTATTTCAATTGGTTTGTTAACTATATTTGCAGTAGTAGTAAGCTGGTTTTCGTCACGTCTGATCAACAGGTTTAAAGAAAAACTTGAGACGAAAGTTCAGCGAAGAACTGAACAGCTGCAAAAAACAAATGATAAATTATCATTATCAGAACAAAAGTACCGCTTTTTAATTGAATCAACTGATGATATGATTTTTACGATGGATGAAAATGGAGAAATATCCACTATTAATAATTCTGTTAAAGAGTATCTAAAAATAAAATCCAGTGCTGTTATTGGTAATAATTTTTATGACTACCTGTATTTTGATAATGAAACCGATGTGTTTAAAAAGCAAATGTTTAAAAAGAATATTGAACAGTCATTATATGATAAAAAGAAGATTGGATTTTACGCTGAATTTAAAACTAATAAAATGATAGAACCTATTGAAATGATTGTAACACTTGAATCAGTTACCATTAATGGTAGAGTGGAAATAATTGGTAAAGCCTCAAAAATAATAGAAAATGAAATAATTGATTCATTTGTTTATGAACATGTAAAATACGAAATATCAAATTCACTACTTTTAGCAGATGAGATTACCCATAGGATTATATTCAATATTAAAAAATTTTTACCGCACAATGTTATTTCACAGTTGCGGCTAGCAATCAGTGAGATACTTATTAATGCAATTGAACATGGCAATTTAGATATAACATATGAAGATAAATTATTAAAGATGCAGAATGATGAATACTTTGATTATATGACACGTAAGATTAATGAAAAAGATAACAAAGATAAAAAAATAAAGGTAGAATTTATGGTTAATAGTGAAAGGATAGTAATTAAGATATCTGACCATGGGAAAGGATTTGATCATAAAAAATATTTAAGCAAGTCTACTGAGCAAACTGAAGAATCATTATTACAGCATGGGCGGGGGATTTTACTTGCACAACAGATATTTGACGAAATAAAATATAATGATAAGGGCAATCAGGTGTTATGCATAAAATACTTCAATCCAGTGGAAAAAAAACTATATGCACATAAAAAAGATCAAATAGTGTTAAGTTGAAACAGCGTTGCTGATTCATAATTGCCGTATAATAAAAAAATGCTCAACATAAAGTATCATTGCTTCCATCAGTTCTATGGATTTGATAAAAGTCATTATTTTATGCACAAAAATAATTATAAGGGGGGCTGTAAAAAATTTCTTGCCTTCTTTTTATCATAGTATAATAATTGCTACAATGAAAAAACATACTATAACATTATATACTATAATTTTCCTGCTTATATATTCTGCATCATATTCACAGCAACTATCGCCTGTAATAAAGTTGTACCCATTCAATGCTGCTGATACTTATTTAATAAACTGGAAGTGGATAACTGCTCTTGATTATGAAAAAATTTCTGATTGGGCAAAAATATATCGCTGCGGGGTAAACTACGATGATTATCCCATCATAGACGGAGTTGCATGGTTTGTATCAAAATATGGGTCAACCATCATTTTTGATAATCTTGATGATATAAAATATTTTCTTCATATAAATTTTGTAACATTTGATGATCCAGAAAAAACCGGGATTGATGCACTGTGTATAATTGCATGCAATGGTAAGTCTGTTAAAAAATTAGCTTTCAGTGATATGACAATCAATAATAGCAGGGTAACCATTGAAATAACGCGAGAATATATTGCTAATAAAACAATGCTGGTTGAGTTTAAAGAATATTCTTCTGCTGGCGGTTTTTTTGGCGTGTGGGATGTTGTTTTAAGCAAAAGCGATGTGCTTCCTCAGATTATAGATATTCCAGAATCAAAAAGTTCAAAAAGTAAAAAAGGAACTATGGAAACAATTCCACAAACACTGATAAAGCCTTAAACCTAAAAAACAAAAAAAATAGTATTTTTTATATTTTGTAGTAAATTACAATTTTTCAGTGTAGCAAAACAAATTTTTTTTAATTATTCCTGAAATTTTATTGACCATTTTAACGATACTAACTTTTGTGACAAAAAGGAATATGAAAATTGCTATTGAAAATTTTAACGACAGTATTGGTTTTGTCACCTTTGTGATAAAAAAATTTTTTATTTTTTTGTTTTTTTGTTAGATAGTTTTTCAAGAATTCATATATTGTTAATAGTATTTTATAGTAAAATACTGGTTAAAAAGGGTGATAGCGTATGGCAAATGAATTTGAAAAAGAATTTGATGATGAAGTATATGAAGACGACTTTTATGAAGAGAGCTTTGATGATGAAGAATTACTTGAAGAAGAGAGTATAGAGGATGATGCGAAGGATGAACAGGAAGAGATTGAAGAAGACGAAAAACATATAGCGGTAATTTTAGCCTGTGATGATTGTGATTACCGATGGGAAGATGTGATTGTAAAAGGTAAAGACGAGGATATTGAGGATTTAGAGATTATATGTCCTATGTGCGGTTCTACTAATGTAACCCAGATATGAGTCAGCAATTTATTCGTATTAAAGGTGCCCGTGAGCACAATTTAAAAAATATATCGGTTGATATTCCTCGGGAAA
>JAKPOE010000456.1 GCA_029548025.1 Spirochaetota bacterium | reverse complement strand
CTGGGTAAACGGCACCTGTGATAAACTTTCTACGGCTAATTTGTCAACAATCCCTGAGGCTTTCAGCAACTTCCCCAAACCCAATGTGTTCATGATCTTGGATGCAAAAAGCTCAACAGGTTTTGGTTTCAGTGAACCTATTGGCGCCGGCGGCTGAGCTGTTGTTGGCGTAAGGTATATATCATATTTGGTAAAAAATTGCCCCAGAATACGTGAGGCTTTATTCCATTCTCGCAATGCAAGAACAAAATCTCCAGCACCATAAGCCTTTCCCAGCATCCCTAATGTCCATGTTGTTATCTCAACATCGCTTTGTTTTGTTTTTCTTCCCAACGTTAGCCCAATGGTTGCAATATCAGCAGCAACCTCACCAAAATAAAGCATCAGATAGCTTTTGGCAAGCGCTATACCGTCAATATCTGGTGTATCATATTCAACATGATGTCCTAACCGCTCACACAGTTTTGCAGCTTCCTGTGCTGCCTTTTTGCATTCAGGATGTACCTGGGTACCAATGGGCGATTCAGTAGAGATGGCAATGGTAAGTTTTCCTGGTGACTTTTGCATTAATTTAGTGTAAGGCATCTCTGGTGGTTCAATGATGTATGGTGCGCCAATATCAGCACCCTGCAGTATATCCAGCATGGCTGCGCTATCTCGCACTGAGCGGGTTAAAACATGTTCTACCGCTGCACCCTGCCATATTTGCCCATATTCCGGACCGGCAGGAACTCGCCCGCGCGATGGTTTAAGCCCAAATAATCCACAATATGCTGACGGTATCCGTATAGAACCTCCTCCATCACCGCCACCTGCAAAAGGAGCCATGCCCGAAGCAACAGCGGCTGCAGAACCACCGCTGGAACCGCCAGGGGTCAGAGCAATGTTCCATGGGTTAAGGGTTGGACCAAATGCCTCTGGTTCCGTATATGCCATTAATCCAAATTCTGGAGTATTGGTTTTGCCTAATATTACAACACCTGCATTGATGTACCGTTTGGCAACCTCACTGTGAAAATTGGGGATATAATTTTTATATGCCCTGCAGCCGCTTGCCATCCTCACGCCTTTATAGGTTGTTAATAAATCCTTGATGAAAAATGGAACGCCATAAAAACGCCCTTTTGGCAGCTCTTTTATCCTTGCATCAATATTTTCATACATAGGAGTAATAACAGCATTGATAACAGGATTTATTGTTTGCATACGCTGTATTGCTTCGTTGATGACCTCATATACCGATACTTTCTTTTTTTGTATAAGCTCAGCAAGCCCGGTTGCATCATATTTTTCGTATTCGTTAAAAGCCATGGTATTCCTCCAGAAATAAAATATAGTGTGTCATTCAGAATAATATATCAGAGCAACAACAACATAAGTTGCTCAACTACATCCAGTACAGGTGCTATCGTTCATAATGATAGCAGTGTTGCATTTTATCCTGTTTTAAGTAATTGCATGGTAACTATCGTTTTAGTTGTATTCTGCACCCAGAAATTATTTGGTAACACAGGATAAACTGCTGGACTAAAATCGTATCAAAGTGTATGAAAAATATAACAAATTGTCAATTAGTATTGTGATAAATTACAGTAAAAATAAGTTTTCGAAAATTCATATCTTGACATGCTATGCTCTGTGTGATATATTAATTATAATTAATTATATATAAAATGATATTGTGAGATAGTTATGATAACCGATACACAGCATACATTAGTCTATTATGGCAATAACATATTGCGGACAACAGCGCAGGAGGTTGTCCAGATATCACAAATGGTACGTGATTTAGTTGATGAGATGTTTGCCATTATGCATAGAGAGCAGGGTATTGGGCTTGCTGCTGTGCAGATTGGTGTGCCATTGCAGGTCATTGTCATTGATATACGCTCTAATAAAGGACCCATGATGGCACTGATAAATCCTGAGATTACAGCATTTTCTGAAGAAAAAGATGTCTATGAGGAGGGTTGTTTATCGTTGCCAGGAGTAATGGCAGACGTTATTCGTCCGCTATCTATTCAGGTTGAAGGAATAGCTATTAATGAAAAGCCGGTAAAGTTTGAAGCATCAGGGTTACTTGCACGGGTTTTACAGCATGAGATTGATCATTGTAATGGAAAACTATTTATTGACTATCTGGAAGATTACAAGCGGAAAGAATTAAATTCGCAGCTTAAAAAGATAAAAAAGCTTAACAGGGAATAATGAAAATAGGTTTTTTTGGTACACCGGACATTGCTTCATATTGTCTGGATTATTTACTTAAAAAGTATGATATTGCTTTTGTGATCACCACCCCTGATAAACCAAAAGGGCGCAGTAAAGATCCTGTCCCTTCCCCGGTAAAGGAAAAGGCTGCTGCATTGGGCATTCCGTGTTTTCAACCGTTGAATTTAAATGATACTGCAATAATACAAACACTAAAAAATTTTCATTGTGACATCTTTGTTGTTGTTGCGTATGGCAAACTTATTCCCGGAGATGTTTTTTTGTTGCCTCCATTAGGCACTATCAATCTTCATCCATCGCTTCTGCCAAAATATCGAGGTGCTGCTCCTGTGCAGTGGGCATTGTATAATGGTGAACATGAAATTGGTATTACTGTACAATTAATTAATGAACAGCTTGACGCAGGTGATATCGTGATGCAAAAAACTATCCCTGTTGATTTGCATGATACCTCAGCAGATGTTTATGAAAGGATTAAACCAATTGGTGCAGAGATGCTTGCAGAATCTGTTGATTGTCTTTTTAAAGGAACTATCGCCCCAAAACCACAGGACCATGCGCTTGCTACCTATTGTGGTAAAATTACAACTGAAACAGCTCATATTAACTGGGAACTGAGTTCGGTACAAATCCATAATATGGTCAGGGCATTTAATCCAAAACCCATAGCGTGGACGATGTTCAGGGAGAAGCTTATAAAAATATGGAAAACAGATTTACCTGACAATTCATCGGAAAAAATGATTGGGCAACCGGGGACATTAGTACCTGCTTCAAAACGCCTGTTTGTTTGTACCGGCAGGGGTATGATTGAGGTGCTTTTACTGCAACCTGAAACAAAGAAGCCTATGGATGCAATTGCATTTTTAAATGGTTATCGATTACAGGAAGGGGAACGGTTTATATAATATATGGGAGATAGATACAGGAAATTTTTTGATGACAATGCCACTGTATCTGGTATAAATTTTTCTGATAATGAGTTGCATATTAAGCGTGAGAAGCAAAAAGCAAGGGAGTTGCGACATTCCTCATGGTGGAAGAAAAAAATTGCCAGAGGTGTTTGTTATTATTGTGGCAGAAAGTTTAAGCCATCTGAGCTTACCATGGACCATGTGGTGCCTCTCTCAAGAGGTGGGCACTCCGAAAAAATTAATATTGTTGCGTGTTGTAAAGAATGTAATACAAAAAAAAGATCATGTTTGCCAGTTGAATGGGGTGAATACATCGAAAATATAAAAAAAAGTGGGATTACATAAAAATTGTTATTGCTCTTTTATTGGCATTGTTCATAAATATAATATGAATGTTTGTTTTTTATAGTAAGAAATATAATATCATCTCTATAATGGCAAAATTGATCTATGCAAAGTAGTGACACTGAAAAAATTAGAAAGGGTGAAATCTTAATTGTACAGGGTGAAGAACCCCGGTTTATCTATTATTTACAAAGTGGTTCTGTAGAAATATTATCTGCGCCATCTGAATATGAAGGTCTGGATAGTACTATTATTGTCGATAAGAGCAAGCGTGTTGGCATAATAAATGAAAAAACGGTAATAGCCGGATTAAGTTTACTTTTTACAGAGCCATATAAAAAAACCATTCGTGCTATTGAAGATTGTATTGTCAAAAAATATCCTTTGCGAGACGGTGGTTTTAGACAGATAGTAATGGACGACCCTTCTTTTGCTGCTGTATTGTTAACACATGTTATTAAACGGTTTGAAGTATCATTAACGGATGTAAAACGGTATACGTTATTATATCAAAACCTATGTCGTATTAACGATAATTTTTCCCTTATTGCGGGGGAACTTGCCGACAACCTGACGGATACACTGTCGCAACGTGCTGACGATATTTATAAAACATATACACAGAATGGCGGTGACTTCCCTTCGAGGATTGATGCAAAATTTATTGTTCAGGATAATTCCAATTTATTAAAGAAGAAATATACATTTCCTGGACTGCCTGTTGAAAATCTTGTTGATATAAAACAATGTAACTTCTTAAAAAAGATTGTTACAATGGACAATCAATTGTTGATAACAATGTTTCGGAATGATCCCACTATCCCGGTATATATGTTTAACTGTATTTCTGAAAATCTTGTAAAGCTTTTAGACAGGATTGAATCAATACATAATGAAATTGATGTTGAGATGGACTATCTATTTGGGAAAGATGGATTTATTGCATA
>JAKPOE010000442.1 GCA_029548025.1 Spirochaetota bacterium | reverse complement strand
TATCTTTATTATCATCTGTAAAGGTTACCCGAAAATATTCCCTGCTGGCAGTCATGCCGTCACCGATTTCCATATCATCGTATGATTTATCAGTAAGCGTCGGCAGAACATTTTTTATTGAGCAGCTTCCATCCTGTTTGGGATGGTAATACGCAAAATCCCGAAAAGGTTTGAGCAGGTCAATAGTTCTTTCTTCAATGGATTCAACCCATTTTTTATATTTAGGGAGAGCTTCCGCGCATTCCTTGAGTTTACGTAATTCAAAGCTGGCCTTATAGGCAATTACGGAGCCTTTTGTGCCCATTAATTCTTTGAGTTTTTCCATAAACTCGGGACGCGGATCGTCAGTACCGTCTGCCAAAAAAGAATAATGTTCAGGTGCAGCGCCTTTTTGTTTAACTATATGGACAGAGAACTGAAACGGAATCTGCTGATAAGGCCTGGAGTTATCAAACAATGGAACAGCTGAGCTTATCGTTTCAAAATCCATGTAATAAGCAGGATATTTGATTTCCTTTAGAAACTGTTTTATTTTTTTATTATCCACATAGGGCTTACCTGTTTTTTCACAGGCAACCTGTATACGATTATTCTCGGTGATTTTATATTCATCGGATATTTCAGCCAGTTTAAAAATCCCTTGTTTGATTAAATCCATAGGAGTCTTTTTGTTTCGATAAAGCAGAAATACATTTCTATCCGGCAGGAATGACCAGCATTTTTCCACCAAGGTGCACTCGTATGGTTCATGGCAATATGGACCAATACCCGGTTCGAAATATGTTTTGGCTTTAATAGCCTTTACCATTTCGGCTATATTATCTTCGATTGCTTTACTGTATTTTGATTTAACTTCTTTAGTAACATCAATCTTTTTCAATAATTTACAAGGATCAATATCGCCATGACGGACATAACTGCTATCAACGCACATTAAATAGCATTTATCTATCTTAAGCCCAGCACAGGTATAAAGATAATACTGGAACCCTATATCGTGATAATTAATATCTTTAATATCTGTTGAGCTTTTAACTTCGATCAGATTCCATTTGTCTTTGCCGACCGGATCAAGGACGTCAGCCCTAGCATAACAGTGCTTATATGATAGTGCTGCTTCAAATATCGGCACTCTTTTTGAGATTAACTCTCTTGTCTGTGTTAAACCATCTTCAAATGTTCTGGTGTGATCAACCTCAATTCCGGTAGGAAACAATTTCTTCGCATAGTCGCCAACCAGATGACCCTGCTCAAATACTGCTTGAGTATTTTCATCCGGTTCAGGAATCAATTCCGGCGCGTTATAGATGTGCCAGAGCAGCTTCTTGCACTGGAGGCCATTGAGGTATTTAGTCTTTGATATTCTGATGTTCATCGTTTTGTTGTCTCCGCTTGTTTATTAAAAAATATCAACGCAAAAGATAATTGATGCACCTGCTGGTATTTCATCGCTGGAATTAAACATAACAGATTTCTCTTTATATTTAGATACGTTTTTATTGAATTCATCAAGATTTTGATCATAGCCAAATGCGTCAAGGACATCTTCATAACTTGCAACATCCTCACTATATCTGAAAGATTTTATTTTATGACGCATATCACTGTTGAAATACCGCCACAAAAGAGTTTCATATATCCCTGTAATTATTCCTGTCTTGAAGATGCTTTTCATGATCAATGGAGGAATATACACATTGCATTCAGCCGCGTTACCGCAATTTCTTATTTGTCCATGACCTTCATACCATTGGCCAAGTTTCAGATGTGACTTGTATGGCTTTGTCCAGTTGAAACAAAACAGCTTAAAATCAGGAAATATCTCAATCAGGTAATGATAACAATTTTTGTGCAGATCATTCTGATATCTGGCTATGGGCCTGAACCGGAACCTGTATATTTCATAAATAACATGTTGCATGTATGGCTCTTTAATAATGCTTAAATCATAATAATCTATCGTAATCTGCGGATAAAATTGAATCACATCGCCTACGCGAAATATTTTTTCCTCTTTAGCAGGATTAAAGGTCAGCATTCCCTCGGCCATGTGTATTGATTTCATATTATCCCTCTTTCTATCTGTTAAAATGCCT
>JAKPOE010000434.1 GCA_029548025.1 Spirochaetota bacterium | reverse complement strand
ATAAATTCAAAGCTTGCGGTATTCAAACGTTTAACCATAGCACATAATTCATCGGTAGCATTGACGCTGTCACTAAATTCAGGGAAAGGATGCGATTTTTTTTCATAAACAGCTGTTAATTTTTTTTGCGGAAGCCCCTCATGTAAAAAGTGCAGATCAATATTAAAAACTATCTCACCATTATAATATACAATACCCCTTCCCGAATCAGTAAATGTACCAATAACCCATGCATCAACACCTCTTCGCTTCATTAAATCCATGAAAGCATCAAGTGTTTCATTTGGCACCGACAATGTCATGCGCTCCTGTGATTCAGATACCCATATCTGCCATGGCGATAGTCCCGGATATTTTAAAGGCACAGTATCAAGATACACTATGAAACCACCTGCTTCTCGTGCCATCTCAGATACTGAACAGGATAGTCCTCCTGCACCATTGTCGGTAATTGAATGATACAGTCCCATATCACGTGCCTCTTTGACAATGGCATCTGAAAGTTTTTTCTGAGTAATCGGATCGCCTATCTGAACCGCTGTAGCAGGGCTGCCTGATGTTAATGCTTCAGACGAAAATGTTGCACCGTGAATGCCATCTCTACCTACCCTTCCCCCCACCATGACGATGTTATCGCCTGGCATAGCTTTTTTATATACTGCATTTTTGCCATTAACTTTTTTTGGAATTAATCCAATAGTTCCAACAAACACCAATGGTTTACCTTTATATCGGTCATCAAAATAAACAAATCCCTGGGGAGTTGGAATGCCCGAACAGTTGCCACCTACATTCACCCCATGGATGACTCCCTCCATAATTCTTCTTGGCGATAGCATCTTTGAATCTTTATCTTTTGTTTTATATAAAGGCTTCGTATCAAAAGGATTGGCAAAGCAAAAACCGTATCGGTTAGCAACGGGTTTTGCTCCCAATCCAAAACCAATAGCATCCCTGTTTACTCCTACAATTCCGGTAATAGCTCCACCAAAGGGGTCCAATGCACTTGGGCTATTGTGTGTTTCAACTTTATCAGCAATAACATATTCGTCATCAAATTCAATTCCACCGGCATTATCTGAAAACACTGAAACACATATATCATCTTTTCCTTTTTCACGTCGTATTCTTACCGTTGCTTCTTTTATATAGTGTTTGAAAATACCATCAGTTATTTCGTCAATCTGTGCTGCAAAGATGGTATGCTTGCAGTGTTCACTCCATGTTTGTGCTATTGATTCAAGCTCAACATCGGTGGGATTTCTTTTTTCAATTTCTTGATAATATTTTTTAATAGCTTCAAGTGAAAGCATATCCAGTGCAAGAGGACCACGTCGTGTTCCATCAGGATTTTTTATTCCTTCTTTTCCTAAAGCAACAAGCTCTTCCTGGGGTACATCTAACGAAACAATCTCAGCTTTTGTATCTTCATGCAGTGTAACAACCGGTATTGCATTACCCATCCCATTATGCTGTACATAATCATTATAGTTTAAAATAGTAGCCCTCTGAATCAATGGGTTGTATAATTCTGTGGATATATCAACTATAGTATTTGCATCAATACTCCCCCATAAAAAATAGGTAAAGGATGTAAATACGCTCTTTTCAGGATTCAGCGGCTTTTTGATGATATCTTCTATCATCTCGCGTGTTGTATGGGCAACATTATCGGTAACTCCCGGAAGGTACCCAATCTCAATGGCATAGGTAAAAATTTCAGGGGCAAATGCTTTATTGATAGTATAGTTTTGAGTTACCGGTTGTATGAGAGATTGCGCAACTTTTACAATTTTATCTTCTGTAAGCTGAATATTTATAAGATAGTTATCGGTACGTACAGCCTTTTCAACAGGATAACCTAAATAGTTTAATTTTTTTTGTACGATAGTTCCACGTGAATCAAGGATGGTATAGTAAACCTCTATTCGGAAAGGGGCATATTCCATGATAAAACCTCTTGTGAATGTATATTTTTCTTTTTAATATAACGCAACCTGTAAAAATCAAGCATTAAAAGTAAAAGCACACCAATAAATGGTGCGCTTTATTGTTCTATCTTTAGCTGCTCGGTATGTATCAGTTTTGTTCAATGCTAAAGATACGAAAGTAGTACAATTACAATATATCAATAATAGATACATTATCTAAAAATTATTATGATACTTTGTTGCATGTTTGTAATAGTAATGTTTAAAAGTATTTCCAATTTTTAAAAAAATTTTTTAATATTATAGTATAGTATTGATTTATGTATACTTTATAAATATATTTAATAAAAAATAATAATATTCTTTATAAAGGAGGTTGTGCTATGAAAGCGGGACTTATTATATCAGGGAGTGGTGCTTTGATATATTTAACATCATATGATAGTTTTATGAATGACAAACTTAAAGAAAAATTTGCTGCTAAAGGTATCAACAAATTTATTGCCTATGAAATTCCAGTTGAGGAAGCAAAAAAAAGATATGGAGGGCATTTTGATATTGTAGTAAGTGATTTACATGAATCAGATGACTTAAGAATCCTTGATTATGACGGTTCAAGAGCATTTAAATTATTTTCATTTCAAGAATTAGGAAAGCCAATATATCAGGAATAAAAAAGAAAGGGGCTTAAAAGCCCCTTTCTTTTTTTAATTATTTCATTAATCCTAATAGTTTAGCAATTTGCGGGTAAAAGTGAACAACAACTCCAGCAAAAACTACAGATACCATACTCATAAGCTTTAAAAGAATATTAAGTGATGGTCCGGAAGTGTCCTTAAATGGATCGCCTACCGTGTCACCTATAACACCAGCCTTATGCGGATCAGAGCCTTTTCCACCATAGTTGCCTTTTTCAATAAATTTCTTTGCATTATCCCATGCACCACCGGCGTTATTGAGCATACAAGCAAGTGAAAAACCGGCTGCCAATGCACCTGCTAATACTCCTGTTGTTCCTGCAACACCCAGCAGTAAACCAGCAGCTATAGGTACTGTTAAAGCTAATATTGAAGGAAGTATCATCTTTTTTTGTGCACCTGCTGTTGAAATCATAACACAACGGGCATAATCTGGTTTCTGAGTACCTTTCAAAATACCAGGGAATTCCTTGAATTGGCGTCGCACTTCTTCAACCATTGCGCCTGCAGCCTTGCCAACTGCTTTAATAG
>JAKPOE010000405.1 GCA_029548025.1 Spirochaetota bacterium | reverse complement strand
ACATTGTTCACCTCACAGCATTACTGTGTTATTTTAGCTTTTTGATAAAAAATTTTGTAGTAGTACCATCTTTCACAGTATCAATGATCTCATTACCACTGGTTTTTGCCCATGCCGGAAAATCTGCAAGAGCACCGGGATCGGTTGTTTCTGCCATTAAGACTTGTCCAACCTGCATCTTTTTAATCTGCTGTGATACTTTTACAACAGGTAATGGACAGGCCAATCCTTTTAAATCCATTGTTACATCAGCTTTAATGTCACTCATAATTTCCTCCTTAATTAATTGTTACAATACTATATACTATATACTATATACTATAACATTAACAATACAATAACTTCCCGTCATTCTTACTTATGTATAAAGTAATAACATATATAAGACAAGAATAAATTTAAAAAAATTTTTATTAAATAAAAAGCTGAATCTTGCTATCGAGTGCTTCCTGTAAAAAGGTTGCTACACCAACTGATTGCAGTCCTGGATAATCAATCATTTCATCCATTTTGAAACCCATCAAATCCATTGACATTTCACATACATAAATTTTTACCCCAAGCTCTCCGGCTAAAGCTAACATGCCATCTAAATTCTCAATATTCTTCTTCTTCATCAAGTATTTCATCATACCAGTCCCCATTCCACCCATGTTCATTCTGGAGAGTTTAACCTTTAATGCACCTTTTGGTAACATAAAACCAAACATCTTCCCAAAAAGATTTTTGCCTTTCCCCTTTTTGTTCTTGTCTCGTAGGGCAGGAGTGCCCCAGAATGTGAAAAACATAACAGCTTCCATGCCCATTGCTACAGAACCTGTTGCAATAATGAAGGAAGCTAATAGCTTATCAAGATCACCACTGAATACAATCATAGCAATCTTATCTTTCCTTCCATCCTGAATCTCCTTAATTTGATTCTGGATGGATTCTAATGTTTTGTTAACATCCATACATTCCCCCTGGATTATAGTTTTTTGATAATTTAAAATTTTATAATAAACTTTAATACTAATTAAACTATACTACAATTTTGTAAATAACAAAAATTTTTTTATTGAAAATTAATATTTTATGATTCTACAATAGCTATGGATTGTACTATACAGTATACGTATAGTATGTGCGATAGTTCCATACAATAAAAGCTTAACATTAATATTTTTTTACTCTATGAATGTGCATTGTTGACAGTTGTTGTAAGAAGATGTACGGTGGTGATTTTATGTAGCGATGCTGCTGCACAATAGTATATATTGAATAAAGAGCACACAGTGAATAACAAACCTGTTACTAATAATGAAGCTCATAATGACGACAATCGACTTCACTTTGCCAGTACAAACGAAGCACTCTATGCTTTGAATATGTATATGAATAGATTTATGTGGATTTCAACAAGAGAGATAGTTTCCGGAATAAGCTCATGGTACTATAATGACACAAAAGGGGAGAAACTATAAAATAATAAGGGGTACACCATGTCAGACCCCTTATTATTTTATTTTAATGAAACTATTGTTGTTATTCAGCATCATTTGATTTTTTACATGTGCTTATCTTTAGAAGATCATATATCCAGCAATAGCCGCTATATGCTGAATATAAAACAGCCAGTCCCAATGCCAGTAAAATGATTGTACCTATAGCGCCCGGTTTTACAATAAAAATATTAATTAATAAAGAAACTCCAATAAGAACTCGTATGTACCTGTCTGCTGGACCAACATTTTTTTTCATAGCTCACCTCGGGTAATCAATATTAAACTATAATGAAATATCACAAAGTAAATCTTTTAACATTAAGTAAATATGGCAAGTATTTTTTTAAATATCTGTTATAAAAGATAATTGCAATATTGCAATTGATAGTATTATGGGTAACGCTAAAACTATATTTTCATTATTAAAAAATAGCTGGAAACAATAATAAAGCCTTTTACCAATTAACCAATGCCTGTGCCCACACAAAAATACACTATTGTATCATTTCGGGAAGACAATTATTACAGGTAAAAGGATAGTGCAGTTTATGATTGATATCATAAGTACTTTTATATGTTTCTGCTTCATGATCACGCAATCGTATTAAAACTTTTTTTGACCCATGAGTAAAGAAAAATATTCGTGACTCAACATTGGTTGTCGGGTCTTTTCGTATACCATAAACATTGATAAAAAGAGTATTGTTAAATTCAGGGATGATTTTACTATTCTGGCCTATCCATGCAGGTAAGTGTATGTGTGCACTTATCCATATATCAACGTGGTACTGTTGTAAAACTTTCTCAAATCGTTCTGAGTTTATGATTATATGCTTTTTTGATACTGTCCCTATTAAATTGCTGTTTTTTAATGGTGCATGCGTTACTGTTATGATATTTTTATCCTGATTTGTAATAACAATATTTTTCCACCATAAGAAAGTTTCATCGGAAATATAGGTTGGTGGCCTGCCACGTTCATTTGACATGAATATGAAAATAATATTTCCAAAAAGTACAGTATAACGTAATGGTTTGCCAATATATGTATTATATGCTGGCATATTTTTCCATTCGTGATTTCCGGCAATTTCGTACCAATAGTTAATTTCTGCCTTCTTTCGTAATTCTATAAACCATTGATAATCTTCTTCTGCTTCTTTGTGTTGTACGATATCTCCTGCTATAATGGCAAAGATAGGATGCGGTTTAATATTCATAATATCGTCTATAGCCCTTGCATAATGCCATCGTTCTGATTTTTTTGTGGGTTGAATATCCGAGTGTACCCAGACGGTATATACGCCATCGGAAGGAATATGCTGTTTATAACAGGCAATGGTGTTGAAGACGAGTGCAATTGCTATTATGATGACTATACAGTATCGTTTCATGGTGGTTATATATACAGTAACTATCGTACATTTCATGAAAAATAAAGAAAAAAAATATTGCAACTATTACAATAGTGTATCATAATTGATTCAAATTTAAAATATTTTAGCAGACTATGGATAACAATATTACTATTGATACATCCCGTTTTCAGGAGATATCTGTTTCGTATTTAAAAAAATTAAGTGGTGATAAGCTTTTAACCTTTGATGTATTGGACCAGCAGGGGAATACAGTATTTTCTGCCGGGCAGGCGCTTGATGATGAGTTGTTAAAAAATAAATCTGAAGAAGGCATAAAATTTTTTATTCCCCGTGTTACTGAATCAATTGGTGTTTATGACCGTGAAATCATTGACATGAAAAAGTTAAAGGCCATAGCAGATGATACGGCAACGATGTATACGGATATACGTAAAAATGGGAAAATGACCCATGCTCAGTTTTTGCAATCACATAATCATTTAGCAGCCATTGTGGACAGTTTGCGTCCTGAGGATAAAACCGGTGGAGTGCTATCGCTTTTAAAAGATATAAAAGACTTTGATTATACCACCTATACCCATTCGGTCAATGTTGGTTTGCTTGCAATGATTTTAGTATATAAGGAGATGTCAACCGGTGATAAGGTTAAATTGGCAGCGCTTGCAGGATATCTTCATGATATCGGGAAACTGCGAGTTGAGCAATCTATCATTCAGAAACCAGGTCTGTTATCACAGGATGAATTTAAAAAGGTGCTGGAACATACTCGTGAAGGGTATCGAATTCTGGACAGTGTCGTTGATTCAACAGGGAAAAAGGTTGTTCCCAATAGTATAAAATATGTTGCACTATTTCACCATCGTAAATTGCAAAGTCCGGGCTATCCATTCAGGGAAACCGATAAGGACAAAACCCTTGAAAATCAATACAGTGAATTGCCCGATTTAGCCCGTATGATTGGTATATGTGATATGTATGATGCCTTAACAAGTGCAACACCATTCAGGATTCCCATGGGTGTTGAAAAAGCTTTACGATATATATTAAGTTTATCCAATTACCTGTATTCAACTGATGACATCCATAGGTTTATTAAGGTACTGGGGCTATCCTTAAATAAGGGTACTCCATTTTTAAAAGCAGGGGATTTCATCATGCTTGAATCTGAAAAGATAAGCATGGATACACGCAAAAAGGTAAGAGTTTATGAGGTAGCACGGATTGAGGAAATTTCACGGATAAACTTCATGAATCCTAAGGTTATGATATTTTATGATACAATAAAAAACAAAAAGGTACATAATATTATTGTGGATTTACGGTATGACAGCAATCGCAGGGTGGTGCGCGTTTTTGAGAGCACACGAATACGCAATATGCTATTGAGACAGCTTAAGTAGGGTAGAAAGTATGAATCCAATTTTATTAATATTTGATAATGACCGTTTTGCTGAATTTATACGCTTTGTATTAACAACTGCTGGCTTAAAAATTGAATTATTAGCCGATCCACTGGAAATTTTTGAAAAGATTAAAGAGATGAATCCACCATTAATAGTTATGGATATTTTTTTAAAAAACATCGATGGCTTATATTTACTGGAGCGATTATATTCTGTTAAAGAATTTACAAAAATACCGGTTTTTATTGTATCATCCCGCAACGAACCTTTAGCTGTTTTTGATGCATTAGAGCGAGGAGCTGCTGATTATATGGCAGCACCAATCAATGAAGATATGTTAATTGAAAAGGTCAACAAGTTATTACAAGCTAATTGAAAGTCAATTGAAACAAAAAGTATTGAATAAAGCCGTAATATACCGACATATGTAATGAGGTATTATTGTAATTTTAATAACAAATGGGAAGTTTCTACTATTCCATTTTCAAGGATTTATTATGAAAAAATGTATACTATTGGTGCTTGCAGTGCTTCTATTTTTACTGGAATGTTCATCAAGAATTAATCTCTATAATACATCATCAGATGGACAATCAAATAACACCATCAATGCATATTCAATGGCAGAAAGCCTTTCCTTTAATGAGGTATGGGCATATCTTATGAAAGGTGAAGAGGATAAGCTGACCGGTGAGGAAAAAATTACCGATTTGTGTTATTTCAGTGCTAAGGTAAACGGCAAAGGACAAATTACAGACGATTACGCACCACCTGCAATAAAAGCTGAAAATAGAATACGCCACCATATCGTTATAGCAATTCTTGATAATTATGCACTAACACATTTTATAATACATCCTGATTTTAAGGTGCGAAAAGGTTTTATTAAGGATATTTGCCGGATTTCACAAAAATTTGATGGAGTTCAGATTGATTTTGAATCCGTTGCTTCATCAGATGCTCACTATTTTTTTAGCTTTTTATCAGAATTACGCGCCAATCTGGGTAAAAGCAAGGTAGTATCAATTGCTTTGCCAGCACGGAGAAGCCGCATTGCGGATGCGTATGATTATCCTTCTATTGCAGCACTGGTGGATAGGATTATCATCATGGCATATGATCAGCATTGGTATGGTAGTAACCCTGGTCCTATTGCAGGGCTATCATGGTGCAGAGAGGTTGGTGAATTTGCAAAGAGCTTTATACCGCAGCAAAAGCTAATCATGGGTTTGCCGTTATATGGACGATGCTGGCAGGATAAAAATTTTAATAAATCAATGCATTATACCCATATAGAACAGGTTATGCAAACATCCAATATCCAGCCCCGGTATGATCCTGAGAATGGATCATATTTTGAATATGAAGAAAAGATTAAAGTGCGCGTATATTTTAATGATGAACGTGCATTATACGAAAGGCTAAAGCTGTACTCATCGATGTCTATTGACAATGTGGCATTCTGGCGTATAGGGCAGGGACCAAAAGGGATGTGGCAGGGTATCAGCACAAAAAGTTTATAACAATGTTACTTTATGAAAAAAAGTAATGAAGAAATTATCCTACGACGATATACAGAGCAATCGTCCCGATAAAAATGAATTATTCAGATTACAGCGGTTTCCGGTTGTAACCATTCTGGAAAATATTAGAAGCCTGTATAATGTTGGCTCCATGTTCAGGACTGCTGATGCTGCGCGAATTGCCTACATGTATCTCTGTGGCTATACTCCACATCCTCCACGAAAAGAGATTGAAAAAACTGCGCTGGGCAGTACCGAAAGTGTGCCGTGGGAGCATTCTACCAAACCAATCCAGATAATACGGATGTTAAAAAATCAGGGTTTTGTGATTGCAGCACTGGAGCACACAACAACAGGTGTAGCGTATACAACCTATAATTATTCCTATCCACTGTGTATTGTTGTTGGCAATGAGGTGCATGGTGTAAGCGATGATGTACTGGCTATGTGTGATGCGGCTATTGAGATACCAATGTTTGGCATCAAACATTCGCTCAATGTAGCGGTTGCGTATGGTATTGTGGTGTATCATGCCGTTATGACATATCAGATGAAGTAGTAGCGCAGTATAATGACTATGCAAAAAGTAATTTTAAAACAAGGAAAAGAAAAATCAGTACTGCAAAGGCATCCATGGGTTTTTTCAGGGGCGATAGCAACTGTTGATGCAGATGATGGTGCAATGGTTCCTCTGTGTTCATATGATGGTACTGTGATTGCATGGGGATATTACAACAGCCGAACACAGATAGCCATGCGGCTATTAACATTCAGCGATACAAAACCTGATGATGATTTGATTGCCCGACGATTGATGAACGCGTATGCATTAAGGGTTGAATCCGGGGTTGTAAAGAGTACCAATGCCTTCAGGATGGTGCATTCTGAAGGAGATATGCTGCCGGGACTCATTGCTGACTGGTATAATGGGCATTGTGTTGTACAGTTTTTAACATCAGGGATGGATCGCTTAAAAGGAACTATCGTGCAGATTATACAGGAGAAGCTGCAGCCGTTCAGTATTTATGAGCGCAGTGATCACGAAGGAAGAAAGATGGAAGGGCTGCCGGAAGTACATGCTCAGCTTCATGGGCAAACCCCGGATTTCATTACCATAAACGAACATGGGATGGAATTTTATGTTGATGTGATACAAGGGCAAAAAACTGGTTTTTACTGTGACCAGCGTGATAACCGATTGCGCATTCAATCTATTGCCAATGGCAAAGATGTCCTCAATCTGTTTGCATATTCCGGTGGGTTTTCTGTTGCGGCATTGATGGGAGGTGCAACAAAGGCTGTCTCGGTCGATAGCTCCGGATATGCTCTTTCAATTGCACAAAAAAATTGTGAATTAAATAATGTTGGCAAACGGCATGCAGGTGTAAAGGCGGATGTTTTTGATTATATCAATACCAATGATATCCCCCAGAATGTAATCATATGTGATCCTCCTGCGCTTATTAAGAGTAAATCGGCAATACAGCAGGGATTGCGCGGTTATAAAGAATTAAATGTAAAAATTTTTAAAAAGGTGCCTCCGCTGTCATTTGTATTAACATGTTCATGCTCTCGTTTTGTTGATATGAAATTGTTTCAGAAAATTGTGTTTTCTGCTGCACGTGATGCCGGCCGTGAGGTTACTATTACCGGGAAATATCTACAGCCTGCCGATCATCCTGTCAGTATATATTGTCCCGAAACAGAATACCTCAAAGCCATTATGGTATTTATTTCATAGTAACTATCGCCCGCAGAGTATTTTTTAAAATTTTTATTGACAAACATAAAATATACTACTATATTGGTAGTAATTAAGGATTGAGCAATTGGCGATAGAGAGTAACAACGATTGTGTGCTGATTTTGCGTTGTGATGTATTGTATAATGCGCGGTAACAGGAGATAACCATGTGGGAATATACCGACAAAGTAAAAGAATTATATACCAACCCTAAAAATGTTGGTGAAATACCCGATGCCGATGTTGTTGTTGAGGTTGGTAGTATTGTGTGCGGCGATGCTCTGACACTGTATTTGAAGCTTGACGGCGATGTAATTGTAGATGCTAAATTTAAAACATTTGGCTGCGGCAGTGCAATAGCGTCGTCCTCGGCACTAACCGAGATGATAAAGGGTAAAACCATTGCAGAAGCAGCAAGAATTACCAATAAGGATATAGTTGACTTTTTAGGTGGGCTTCCGGACCAAAAAATGCACTGCTCGGTCATGGGGCAGGAAGCACTGGAAAAAGCCATAAAAAAAATAAAAGGTGAAACCATTGAAGATGAACAAGAAGATGAGGGAGCGGTTATATGCCAGTGTTTTGGTGTTACTGAAAATGTAATACGTCGGGTTATCAGGGAAAATAATCTTGCCACGGTTGAGGATGTTACCAATTACACCAAAGCTGGAGGTGCTTGCGGTTCATGTATACCAAAAATTGAGGACATTCTGAAAGAAGAATTAGCCAGCGCTGTAGCGCAACCAGCAGCAACTGCCATGAAGCCAATGTCAAATATAAAGCGTATGCAGCTTGTTGAAGAGACAATACACAACGTTATACGCCCTGTTTTGATGAGGGATGGCGGTGATATCGACCTTGTTGATATTGAAGGAAAAAAAGTATATGTAGCGTTACGCAGGCACTGTGCTCATTGTGTTGTTTCAGATGTTACCATGAAAAATCTGGTTGAAGATACATTAAAAGAGTTTGTAGAAAACGACATCGAAGTGATAGAGGTAAAGTGATGAATACCATTATATATCTGGATAATAATGCAACGACCATGGTTGCACCTGAAGTGCTGGAAGCTATGTTGCCGTTTTTTACCCGGCGCTATGGCAATCCATCAAGCATGCATGATTTTGGTGGTGATGTTGAGCATGATATGGAAAAAGCTCGCAATCAGGTGGCACGCATGCTGGGTGCGGAATATGATTATGAGATAGTTTTTACAAGTGGTGCAACCGAAAGCGATAACATGGCAATTCTGGGAACATTGCAGTACTACCGTGATAAGAAACACATCATTACAACTAAGGTTGAGCATCCGGCAGTATTAAATTTATGCAGACAGCTTGAGCGCGAAGGATATAGCGTTACCTATGTTCCTGTAGACAGGGAAGGCAACCTTGATGTGGATTTTCTTTTTGATTCGGTTACCGATGATACTGCTATTGTATCGGTTATGTACGCCAACAATGAAACGGGTGTAATCTTCCCGGTGGAAACAATTGGCGCTTTTTGCAAACAGCGCGGGATTACATTCCATATTGATGCAGTACAGGCAATTGGCAAGATTCCTGTTGATGTGAATGCATTGCAATGCGATTTGCTGGCAATATCAGGGCATAAGTTTCATGCACCCAAAGGGATTGGAGTGCTCTATGTTCGAAGAGGTACACGGCTACGACCGTTACTGTATGGTGGACATCAGGAAAAAGCCCGCAGGCCTGGCACCCATAATGTGCCCGGTATTGTTGGTATTGGCAAAGCAGCCGAACTGGTAATGCAGCATCTATCAAATTCTGAAGAGGTGGCTAACGTTAAACGTCTGCGCGACAGATTAGAGAATGGCTTGCTGTCGCAATTGAGCAATGCGCATTTGAACGGGAATAAAAACAACAGGGTGGATAATACCACCAATATTGGCTTTGAATTTATTGAAGGGGAGGCAATTTTATTGTATCTCAACGAAAAGGGGATTGCTGCTTCTTCTGGCTCTGCCTGTTCAAGCGGTTCACTTGAGCCATCACATGTGTTGCGTGCAATGGGGGTGACGTTTACCTCTGCTCATGGTTCTATCAGGTTTAGCCTCAGCCGTTATACCACTGAAGATGAGATACAGTATACGCTTCAGGTAATGCCTGAGGTAGTAAACAGGTTATTGGCAATATCGCCATATTGGGATGCAATGAATAAAAAAGGCAAGTCCATGACAGAACTTGCCCATTGATAGTATAAGATTATTAAAAATATAGTTTACCGTGCAACCTCATTGATAAGCCTTCCCAGTTCCTGATCGTGGGTTAGCATTGCTTTTTGATTGGCTTCATAGCTTCGCTGTACTTCAATCATATCCACCATCTCGCGGACGGCATTTACATTTGATTTTTCAAGGAATCCCTGTATAACCTTGTATTCCTCGGCTGGCAATGCCGGTCCAGAATATTGTGTTTCATGGTATAATGATTCGCCTTCTTTTTTTAACTCACGGATGTTTTCAAAATCAACAATTTTTAGTTTGTCAATAACAACCGGCTGCTCCCAGTTATTCTGGGTTAGCCCAATCATATCATCAGGATTTAATGATAATGCAGAGTTAACCAGGATTTCACCCCGTTCATTGATCATAAAATTGTTCTTCTGTAATTTTATGATGCCATTTTGACCCAGGACAGGCAATCCACTATGCGTTACCAGTATTCCATCTTTATTCAGGGTAAAAGCGCCATTACGGGTATATCGTTCGCCACGCTCGGTCATGACAGTGAAGAATCCATTACCCTCCATTGCCATGTCAAATGGATTTTCAGTACGCATCAGCGAGCCCTGTTCATGGATAGTATATACCTCGTTCACTTCAACACCGGTACCCAATTTACCAACAAAGGGCATGGTATCATACGAACCAGCCGGAGTAATACCCAGCCCATCATCGTTAAGGCGGCGGATAATCATATCAGGGAATGCTTTAAAAAGGGTAAGGTCTTTTTTATATGCTGCTTTATCAACATTTGCCAGATTATTGGCAATAGCATCAAGACGTGCTTCCTGTGCAATCATACCGCTGGCACCTGTATAGAGTCCTCTCACCATTATGGTTTTCCTCCTTTTACTCTAACTATATCGGCACCTAACGCCTGTAACTTTTGCTCAAAATTTTCATATCCACGGTCGGTATGGTAAATACGGCGGATTTCGGTTTTTCCTCTGGCAGCTAACGCAGCCAGCACCAGAGAAGCGCCTGCACGCAGATCGGACATTAAAACCGGAGCAGCCTGCAATTGCTTACCACCTTTGATAATAGCAGTATTTCCTTCTATTTCAATGTCAGCACCCATTCGCCGTAGTTCGCCAACATGGGTATAACGGTTTTCAAAAATGGTTTCAATAATGACACTTATACCGGGGATAGTACACATAAGCGACATGATTGGCGCCTGAAGGTCGGTAGGGAAGCCAGGGTAGGGAAGAGTGCGTACCATACTGCCCTGCAATTTTTTTGACGGTTCAATGGTAACGGAGCTATCGTTACCTGAAATAACAAAACCCATGTCGGCACAGGTATCAATACAGGCCTTAACATGTTCCGGAATAACATTATTAACGGTTACATTACCACGGGTGATAGCTCCTGCAATTAAAAAGGTACCTGCTTCTATGCGGTCAGGTATTATGGAGTAGCTTACCGGCTTCAGTTTTTTTACTCCATTGATAATGATGCGCTCTGTCCCCAGTCCTTCAATCTTTGCTCCCATTGTTATTAAAAAATTGCCCAGATCAACAACATCAGGTTCCATGGCGCAGTTTTCAAGGATTGTTTGTCCATCTGCAAGCACAGCGGCCATCATGATGTTGGCAGTGGCGCCAACGGAAACCTTCCGCATTATAAATCGATTGCCGTTTAATTTTTCAACACGTGCTTTAATATAGCCATGCTCAATTGTTATGGTAGTTCCCAGCGCTTCAAAACCCGATAGATGAATATCCACCGGACGCTCGCCAATTGCGCAACCGCCCGGCAACGACACGTCTGCCTCGCCGCATCGTGCTAAAAGCGGACCCATAACATAGATTGAAGCACGCATTGTTTTCACAAGATCATAGGGCACTTCAGCATTTTTTAATGAGTTAACATGAATGGTTAAGGTATTGGTATTGATGTCAAACTGATATTGTGCGCCCAGACATTCAATGACCTGTAATATTGTCTGAATGTCCTTTAAATTAGGTACATTGTGAAGAACTGTTGTACCTTCTGCAAGCAAGCTTGCGACAATTATTGGTAAAGCGGCATTTTTAGCTCCGGATATGGTTACCGTGCCATTAAGTTTGTTGCCGCCTTTGACTATATAGAAGTCCACAGTTATGCCTCTTTTTGTACTGGTTTAGTGATATGCTATTGATAGGTTCAGTATGGATGGTTTGCTAAATTGTCAATTCAATT
>JAKPOE010000404.1 GCA_029548025.1 Spirochaetota bacterium | reverse complement strand
AGCTGTCCCTGCAGGGAGCGCATTTGGTGAGGAACTTGAGTCTGTTCTTGAGAATGCACTAGGCGCTGTAACTGCTGATAACGAATGTATCACCACTACCAGTACTACTACAGTAGCACCGACTACCACAACAACTACTACAGTAGCACCGACTACCACAACTACTACAACTGCTGCACCTGCTACTACAACGACTACTACCACAGGGGCTTAGTAGATAATTGAACAAATTGATTGATTACGAGCCAGGGGAAGAGGATCTACCAAATCCTCTGGCTCTTTTTCTTTAAAAGGATGGCAGATTTAAGTTTGGACTTTGTAGTACTTCCTACATATAATAAGTACAATATGGCAGTGGTGGATAATTCCACCTATCCTACTAATCCTCCTGCCCCTAATTACCCTTGGATAGAGATTGATGTACCTGGATTCAGCACGTATGCTGCTGCATTTATTCCTGCTGAAGCCAACGTATATAATTCTACAGACTTCGGTATTACAACAGATACCAATTATGTACCTCTTCCTGATGGTGTATATCATATAAAATATACCAACAATCCTGCATATATATATTATGTAGAGAAGAGTATAATGAGGGTAGATAAGATAATGGAGATGTTTGACAGCGTTTTCATGCAACTTGATATGATGGAATGTGATGGAGCCATTAAGAAACAGGCAATGGTAGAACTCAACACCATCTATTTCTTTATACAGGGAGCTGTTGCTGCTGCGAATAATTGTGCGAATGTACAGGCAGAGAAACTATATGCTCAGGCTTATCAGATGCTTGAAAATATGAAATCAGGGAACTGCGGATGTTCCGGTAATAATTATTATATAAATTTTCAATAACATGGGCTGTAAACCAACGACATGTTCAGTATGTAAAGGAAACTTTCCTGCATGTCAAATCAAAGATGGAAAATGTGCAAGTTGTAGGGCTAAAGAACAGGCTCCTGTTCCTACTCCTACAGCTAAGCCAGAAACACAGAAATAAAAATGTACACAAGACTAACAAATTGTGGAGAATGTGCAGACATTCAATCTCTGATAGATGATATTGATTGCAAACTGGCAAAACTGGCTGGCAATATGTATAACAATATTACATTAATGCTTGGTCAGAAAGTAAATACAGATGCTGTCATATATCTGATGAACTACAGGAGAATATTACAGCGTAAATATTCCAATCCTGTATATCTAAGCAACTTTACAATAAACAGTATTGCTGCGAGAGTTAAACTTTTAATATACAAACAATGAGTGAGTGTAGCGGATGTTTTAATGGATGTTTAGAAATCCATTCAGACCAATGCATAAAATATACAGGGCTTCCTGTTCCTGAATTAGGGATAGAAACCAATGATTCCCTCTCAAGAGTGCTGGAGTTGATTACAGATTTCCTTAACGATCGTGAATATGCCAAGTATTGCAATAGGATGGTTCCTTATGAGGTGGTGAGATATTATACTACTGATTTGAGCAACTTCTCTATGTCAGGAGCTGGAATTGGAAAATGGGAAAACATATATCTCTGTAATGGGGAAAATGGTACACCTGATCTTATTGATGGTACTACATATTATATAATGTATAAACCTGCTTAATATGGCTGATTGTGCTTCATCTCTCGTTCAGTCTGATGATATATATTATTCAGGTCCACCTCTTCCCTGCATAGGGATAGAGCATTGTGACACATTGACAACTGCTGTTGAGAAGATAGAAGAAGCCATCTGTGATATAATTGCACAAATTTCCACTACCACTACCACTTATTGGACGGAGGATACAACATTACCTGAGATCACCTGTCCCGACGATGTGACACTATACACCGACGGGACGGCCACGAGTACCACTTTTACTGTAGTAACTCCCGCGGCTTCCGATAACTGCACAGCTTCATCAACGCT
>JAKPOE010000389.1 GCA_029548025.1 Spirochaetota bacterium | reverse complement strand
CATTGTTGCAGCAAATACAAAAATGAGGAGTTGTTTCATCCTGGAACTATCCTATAGTAAGTTTTTCTACCGGGACATCATCGCCATTGAAGAATAATGATTTTAAATAGTGCATGGTATCGGTGATATCCGATGCATAGAGCTCTATTTTGCCTGATAATGAATTATTTGCAAGATTTTTTTTTACTAAAATTTCTTTTACTTCACGTGCTATTTCTTCGCTGGTATCAACTAAATCTAATTGCGGATACACCTTACGGATTGTTGCTTTCAAAATGGGGAAGTGAGTACAGCCTAAAATTACGGTTTTTGTTTTTTCATCGATCATATGTTGAAGATATTTTGTGATGGTTAATTTTGTTACCTCTTCGTCTATCCAGCCCTCTTCAATAAGAGATACCAGCAGAGTTGCCTGTTGCTGGATTACCTTCACTTCCGGATTTATTGCATGAATTGCCTTCGGGTATGATCCGCTTTTTACCGTTGCCCGCGTGGCAATAACACCTATTGTATTATTATACACTCTTTTGCAGGCTGCTCGTGCACCGGCATTGATAACTCCAATGATAGGGATGGCGTTTTCCTGTTCCAGTATAGGCAATGCTGCTGCGGATGATGTATTGCATGCAATGACAATCATTTTAACATTGCGCGATAAAAGATATGCAGTTATCTGGCGTGCATAGCGTATCAGTGTTTCCGGGGAACGTGTGCCATAGGGAAAACGGGCAGTATCGCCAAAGTAGATTAAGTTTTCATATGGCAGCATTTCATGGATGGCTTTACAAACAGTAAGCCCCCCTATCCCAGAATCAAAGATACCTATAGGCTGAGAGTTCATTATAATGGTACTACCTGGTATATTAATGTTTTGTATTGTTCCGTGTTTTAAGGAGCATATATTCAATACCATCAACCAATGCCTGCCATGAGGCTTCGATTATATTGGTTGATACACCTACCGTACCCCAGTGATCAACATGCCGTTTATGATCAATAAGTACACGTACAGGCGAACCGGTGCCTTCTTTTTCATCAAGGACTCTGACTTTATAATCGGAAAGTTGCAGTTCGTTTATTTCAGGATAAAAGCTTTCCAGTGCTTTTCGCAGTGCATTATCAAGCGCCTGAACGGGTCCATTGCCGTTAGCCGCCGTATGCTCAATCTGCCCATCAACATCAACCTTGATTGTTGCTTCACAGGATACTTTTCCTGATTCATTCTTCTCGGTTATTACTCTGAAGCCCTTCAGTGTAAAGAAAGGGGTGTATTCGCCATTGCTTTTTCGTATTAATAATTCAAACGATCCCTCAGCAGCTTCAAACTGAAATCCCTGATCTTCTAAAACTTTTATGCGGTGAAGTATTGCTTCTGATAATTTAATTTTATTTAAAGAAATCCCCAGTTCTTCAGCCTTTACCTGAATATTGCTTTTGCCTGCAAGCTCAGAGATGATAACCTTTCGTCTGTTTCCCACTAATTCCGGATTGATATGCTCATAGGTTGCGGTGTTATGTTTTAATGCTGATACATGAATGCCGCCTTTATGGGCAAAAGCATTGTCGCCAACATACGGAGCATGCTCATTATGGGCTAAATTTGCTATTTCACTGATATACCGGCTTGTTTCGGTAAGATGGTGAAGAGCGTTTTCTGCATTGCAATGGTAGCCTAACTTTAGTACAATATTTGGTATCAGTGTGGTAAGATCACAGTTGCCGCAACGTTCACCGTAGCCGTTTATTGTGCCCTGGACCGAGATTGCCCCATTTACTATTGCTGCAATTCCATTAGCTACGGCTACTCCTGCGTCATTGTGGTGGTGCACGCCAATAGGTGTTGTAAATGATGAACAGACAGTTTGTGTAATGGAGCTAATTTCATGAGTCAGAGTGCCTCCGTTAGTGTCGCACAGTACCAGCATATCAACACCGGCTTTTTTTGCACTTTCTAAAACCTTCATAGCATAATCGCCGTTGGCTTTAAAACCATCATAAAAATGCTCGGCATCTAAAAAGACCTCAAATCCCTTATCCTTGCAATAGGCAATGGTATCATACACCAGATTTAAATTTTCCTCCAGCGTTATGTTGAGTGCGTCGGTAACATGGAAATCCCATGATTTTGCTACAATGGTCAGGGTATGAGCATTGGATTGGATGAGATTGTGCAAAAGTTCATCTTCCGCTAATTTCATTTTAGGACGTCGGGTTGAACCGAAGGCTGCGATTTTAGAATGATTTATAGAAGCATTACGGATTTCACTGAAGAAAAGATTATCCTTTGGATTGGATCCTGGCCAGCCGCCTTCGATATAGTCAATCTTCAATGCATCTAATTCAAGTGCAATACGGATTTTATCCTGAAGGGAAAATGAAATACCAAACGTTTGGGCTCCATCGCGCAATGTAGTATCATATACAATGATGTTTCCTGTGTTATGTTCCATAATAGCTCACGGGTACTTTAACTGTTGACCATGGTATTAGCATACAATTAATATATAACACTTTTTCTGGCAGTACAAATATTATTAAATAATTTTAATGGAGTGTTATATTTTTTTTGCATTGAATGACAACGTAAACGATAATGCATATAATGGGAACTGTGTAAAATATTCAAGCTATTTTTTTGACAAAATAGACAAATTGCTTGAAATTTATAATTAATATTGGTTATAATGGCTACTATAGTAAATAATTGATATCGTTTGCCACAATGAAGTATGAAACATAGTATAACATATAGCGTTAAACAAAAGCGATGGGATTTGCTTCTGTATGGAGTTTTAGCTCTAATAATTATTACCTTATTTATAGTAATGTATGTATTTATATATTACTCCATCAATCATTCATTGTTACAACCTTCTTATTTATTTCTTTTTGTTTTATTTGTTCTGATGTTAGTTACAGGGATCTATTCAACTATAAAATTTTTGGTTATAACAACAAATGAGATTGTTAGCAGTAAAAATGAATTAGCATTAAAGGACGTCATTATAGAGCATTCCAATGAAATTATCATACTCCTTGATAATATTGGAAAAATTTTAAGCATTAATCCTGCATTAACAACCATACTTAATTTTGAAAAAGAAGAATTGATACAGCAACCATTCAGAGCAGTTTTATATGAAAAGTCATTTGAAGATTCGGTGAGATTACGGGATCTTTTGCTCAGCAGATTTAAAGATGTATTTAAAGGATATGAGGCTGAAATTGTTCTACCGTGTAAGGTGCAACACTATGCCGAAATAAAATCTATTGCATTTAAGTTAGTTCCCATTTTTAAAGATGAACAGTTGCAATATATCCTTGCTATAGGCAGGATTATGCAATCTGACTACCTTACCAGTAACTATCTCAAAAGCGAATTTGCAGAATTTATTCTGGATAACAACATACGCATGGTAAACATGCTGTCATATAGATTAACAAGAAATTTAGAAACCTATATAGAAAAAAAAGAGATCATACGCATACAGTTGGGGCTGCAGGAAGCTATCATCAATGCCATAGAGCATGGTAATTTAGAGATAGATTTTAAGACCAAGAGCCTTTTAAAGAAAAAAAATGGCAATTATTGGGATCATGTTATTGATAGATGCAATAAAGAGTATTTAGAGAATCGGAAGATTAAGGTACAGTATTATTTATCCCCTGATCATGTGAAATACATCATAACTGATGAGGGTAAAGGTTTTGAATGGGAGCACTATATTACAACGCTGCCCGACGGTAATTTAATCAACAATTATCATGGTGTGGGGTTAACGATGTTGCAGGATATCTTTAATGTGTCGTTTAATGAGAAAGGTAATGAGATAACCATGATAAAGTATTTTAACAAAGGGTGACATATGACTGCTTACCGCAACCCTGTACCTACCGTTGACATTATTATACAGCTTGAAGATGAATATGGCAATGTTAAACCTGATGAGATTGTGTTAATAAAACGTAAAAATCCTCCTTATGGGTGGGCTTTACCAGGTGGCTTTGTGGATTATGGTGAAACGCTGGAGCAGGCAGCAATACGGGAGGCAAAGGAGGAGACATCGCTTGATGTTATATTGCTGAGGCAATTTCACACCTATTCTGATCCAGCACGGGATCCGCGTCAGCATACTATTACCACTGTCTATATTGCCAGGGCTAAAGGAAAACCAGAAGCCAATGATGATGCCAGAGAAGTAAAAATTTTTAATATATGCAATGTGCCCGCCACCATGGCTTTTGATCATGCACAGATACTTAAAGACTATAAAAATAACCGATATTGAGGAAGTAGCAATGGACATTTCGTTTAATCTTATGAAATTAACAGGGTTGGCAATTGATACGCTTTCTAAATTAAGCAAAGCTACTATACGGGTACATGATCCCGAAAGAATTCCTAAAGCTCCTGTTGTATTTGTGGTAAACCATTTTACCCGAATGGAAACATTTTTTCTTCCCAATGTTATTTATAAAATAACAGGAAAGTATCTCTATTCATTAGCACATTACAGCTTTTTTACAGGCAGCTTTGGAAGATTCATGGAAAAGGTTGGTGCTGTTTCAACGAAAGATCCCATGAGAGATGTTAAGTTCATTGGTGCTTTGCTCAGAGGGGATATGGATTGTATAATATTCCCTGAAGGGCAGATGATAAAGGATAAAAGGTTTATAGAACGTGGCAAATATATGGTTTACAACTCCGGGATACGACGGCCACCTCATACCGGTGCTGCCAATATTGCATTACACGCACAATTTTATAGAGAAGAGTTGAAAAACTGCCAAATTCGTAATGCATGTGATGAGTTGAACACATTAATGGCTCATTTTGGTATACATGATAATGAATTATCACATGTTGTTGATCAGGAAACTTATATTGTACCGGTAAATATAACATATTTTCCCATACGAGCGCATCGAAATATTATCAATAAGATAGCCAGCACATTTGTTAAAAGTTTGCCCGAGCGCATAGAAGAAGAGCTTGAGGTTGAAGGGACAATGCTGGTAGAAGGTGTTGATATCGATATCAATTTTGGCAATCCCATTGCCATAAGCCCCTATTTAAAGAGCTATCTGGCAAAGAGGAAAATCAAAAGTAAAAACCTTTACCTGCAACCACAGGATTTGCAAAACGATGTAGTGCTACGGAAAATTGCCATTGATATTATGTATCGATATATGCATGACATTTATACAATGACAACCATCAACCATGATCATATCTTTTCGTATTTATTGACGAGAGCTACAAACAAAATAAAAGAAGGTGATTTTAAAACAA
>JAKPOE010000377.1 GCA_029548025.1 Spirochaetota bacterium | reverse complement strand
ATTTTCATCTACTATCCCCGGCTCGCACTCTTTCCCTTCTTCATTCAATATTTTGATAGATGAATCAACCCTGCCAACAGAATCGATTGGGTCCCCAGGAAGGTTGGCAGTGGTAATAACCGCTTCGGTTGAACCATAAATCTCGTAAATGTGCTCCATGCCAAGGTAACGCTTTAATTTTATACGATCGGTCACCGTTGCACCGTTGCCATACGCTTTGCGAAATTTATTGTGCGGATGATGTGCTAGCGCGGCTTCCACCGCTTCACCGCTACCATACTTGCGCTCCAGTGCTTCAATAATGTAATGCAGTGGCTGCCCAACATAGTTAAGGAAGGTTACTCCATAGCGCAGCATATCCTCCTCAAAGGCGCTGGCGGAAAAACGCCTTTTCAAAACAAAGCTTCCGCCAACAATCAATTGCGGCAAAATTCCAATATACCATGCATTGGAATGAAACAACGGCATGGAAATATAACCGCGATCATTTTTATTGAGATGAACGGCAAATTGCACAATAAATCCAGCTCCCACCAGCTTGATATGGCTGCAGGGAACGCCTTTGGGCAGCCCTGATGTGCCGGAGGTATAGATGACAATGACGGGGCTAAAATTATCAATTTTTGTTCGATAGTTTTTGGGGATAGTGTCATGCTGAGCATGGTCAACAGCTTCCTCAAGGGAGTGGAACCCTTGAGCAGTGTAACCATTATTGTTGCCTGCAAAATAGACATCATCTGCATGAATCACCGTGCCACTGTTGATGATTGGTTCAACCTCATTTACCGTACTTTCATTAATAATGAGAAAAGAGATGTTTGCTTGCTCTATAACCTTTGCTAATGTTTCCCCTCTGAATCCGGTATTGATAGCAAAAAGGATGGAGTTGCTCAAACCTGCACCAAATGAAGCAAAAATTAATTCGGGATTGTTATCCATGTAAACGCCAAACGAAAGCCTTTGATTGTCATGCAGCCTTCCACTTTCAATAAGCTTTTTGCGCATGCTTAAAAAAAATGTTGCATAGCGCTTTGACTGCTCATACACCTCGTTATACGTATATTCACGACCTTCAAAGATAAAAAAGACCCGTTTTCGCCTGAACCAAAGCCAGTGCATTGTTAATTGAATCATTGTGCTGAAATTGACAAAGCTCAAATAATTACGTATCAGTTTTTTAAGATTCATGTATAATGCCCTCCTGTTATAAACTTTGTCTTTCCACCCTTTTCACGTTTTTCAAAGGCCTCTATTATCTCTTTATTTTTATATCCTCATGTAATTCCCACAGGGATTTTTTTATGAGCGTGGAAGCGTCACAGTTATAATGTTTTTTAAGAATCTTTACTATCTTTTCTTCTTTTGTATTAAATCGTACACTTATTACTGCCATTGATCATATACCTCCTCTCGCTTTCCTATATAAACAATATAAAAATCATCATTTTCTATAAAGAACATTGCCCTGAATTTTTCTTTCCGTAATCTATAATAATTTCTTTTAAAACTTCCTTTCATCTTTTTAACATCAAATAATTAACATCAAATAAATTCAAATCTTTTGTCAAATCAAGCGATAAAAAGGCATTATGAAATCGTTTCATTATCTCTGCCGGGATATCACCCTTTTTAAGTGATTTTTTGAACTTCCTTCTCATACTATATCGCATACTAGAGCATGTTTACGAGGTATACATTAAAGACAATTTGTCAATTGTTCTGATGATTTTCAATAAATTTTTACATAACACCTGAACCAATTTCTTCTACTATCTTCCTGTGCATTTTCTCATCAATGGGAAAAAGCCATATAAACACAATGCCGAGAATAATAAGCAGCATGGGAATAATGGTACTCAGCAGTCGTATGCCGGTAAGCGCACCTTCAGCCTGCATTTGGGAGGTTAATGTGTTGCCAACAAGAAGCGGTTGTAGGTAGCCACACAACGTTAGTCCAATACCAGTTATAAATCCCGCACATGCTGCTGCTAGTTTCTGGCTGAAATAAAAAAATCCATACAAAATGCCTTCTCTGCGTATGCCTGTTTTCCACTGTGAGTATTCAACAGTATCGGGGATCATTGCCCATGGGCTGAAGAACACGGTAGAGATGCTGATACCCACAATAACAAATAACACAATAAAAAGAACACCATTAAATTCCTTAACAAAAAACAAAACAAGCAGTATGACAGCAAGCATCCCCATAGCTGCGTTGAATGCACGCTTTTTGCCCATCTTTTGCGATAAAAAAACCCACAGCGGTATTACCGCTGCCGATGTTGCAAACATACATAAAAATGCAATGGGAATAAATTCCTCTTTTGCATAATTATATTTGAGCAGATAATTTACCATCGATGCAAGCACACCTATTGCACACAAATGCAAAAACACGCCTATCGATAAAAAAATAAACGGCTTATTTACCTTTAACGTTGTGACAATATCGCGCAGATGATATTCCTCTGTTTCCTTATGCTGTATGCGTTCCTTTACCATGGCAAATGTCACAAGGGTAAAAAATGCTGCTATCGCGCCGTACAGCATTCCAATAAAACGCCACCCTTCAACGGAACTATCGAACAAACCAACAAGAGGCTTTGTTGCCCCTGCTACAAATAATGTTCCCAGTATTGCAAAAAACATCCGGTAACCGGTAAGGCGTGAGCGTTCATTGGTATCAAGGGTAAGGTTTGCTGTCAAAGCGCCGTA
>JAKPOE010000374.1 GCA_029548025.1 Spirochaetota bacterium | reverse complement strand
ATCCAGGCATTTAAGATAAAGGTATCAATGTCAGGATTATCATTCCAGGAATACATGACCAAACAAATACAGGCTGTACATGATTCAGGGGTAAAAGGTTTTATCTTCTGGAATGCCTCACAGCAGTACGATGAACCAATTGCTGCAACCAGACAATTCTATTCAAATTTTAAATCTCAGAATATTTCAAAATCAGAAAATCCCAAAATGGAAACAATGTGACAATAAGTAAAAATATTCTTGACTATTATACTGCTAATCATTTTTGCTTTCAGCAATTGTCTTTTGTGATTTAAATTATAATTTATTAAAAAACATACAGGAGGATTGGTTTATATGACCCATCACAACAAACTTTTTGGTCTATCGCCTGAAGCAGGACGATGGATATATGTTATTACTGGTTTAATTATATGCTTATGTCTGGGAAGTGTATATGCATATAGCATATTCTTAAATCCAATAATTAATGAATTTAGTACTGAGAGCTATAAGCTCAGTGCTTCACAGGGCAATCTCCCATTTATGGTCTTTTTAGCTTTCTTTTCCATACTCATGTTCTTTGCTGGAAAGATAATGGATAAGTTAGGTCCAAAAAAATTAACCATCTATGGAGGATTGGTGGTTGGATTAGGCTGGGCACTATCGTATTATGCTGTTGAAGCAAAAAGCCTTAATCTTTTAATACTTACATACGGTGTTATTGCTGGTAGCGGTGTGGGTGTTGTATATGGCTGTCCATTAAATATTGTAGGGAAATGGTTCCCCGATAAAAAGGGACTTGCAACCGGTTTGGTACTTGCTGGCTTTGGCGGATCAGCGTTAATTACAGGAAAAATTGCCAACGTACTTATTCAACAAAGTAGCTTATCATTAACATTCCTCTATTTTGGTATTGGATTTGCCATTCTTCTGGTTCTTCTGGCATTCCCATTTAAAAGTCCGGAAGCTGGATGGAAGCCACAGGGATGGACCCCTTCAGCATCTGCAGCCAGTACCGTTGATTTTACTTCCAGCGAAATGGTAAAGACCTCAACATTCTGGGGATTATTATTAGCCTACCTTATTGGCTGTTTAGCAGGTTTAATGGCAATAGGAATTTCAAAACCTGTTGGTAGCGAAATTATAAAAATTGATGGAGAGACCGCTACTACATTGGTTGGTATTTTTGCAATATTCAATGCTTTAGGACGTCCTCTTTTTGGATGGCTTACCGATAAAATATCACCAAAAGGTGCATCCATCCTTAATCTACTGATCATCATTGCAGTGTCCATCATGATGCTTGTTGCAAAAGAAGGTGATGTAACCATGTATATTATTGCATTCTGCGGATTCTGGCTCATCCTGGGTGGATGGCTTGCAATTGCTCCAACTACTACCCTTACCTTTTTCGGGGTAAAGAATTACTCACGCAATTACGGTATAGTATTCTTTGCTTATGGGTTAGGTGCTATTCTTGGTGGAATCATTTCAGGGCAGGCAAAAGATGCATTCGGATCATACCAGGTAGCTTTCTGGCCTACTCTGATATTAGGTGTGGTAGGTTTGATGATTGTTATGGCTACACTCAAACCACCTGTTAAAAAAGCTGCATAACATAATGAATAGTGTAAAAGGGGCACAACAATATGTGCCCCTTTTACAATTCTCGTATTACAAAAGCATTATCCTCAACCTTTTTCCCCATGTATTCTGCTACAGGAACACATTTTATTTTAAACAAAAAGAATAATGTTGCACCATGTTTTACAAAATCCTGTAAAGAAGCATCGATCATGGTTTCAAAGTTTCCCTGACCTTTGGCTATTATCATATCAGCATGTAGTAATTCCTGCAAAAAGTCTTTACCGCTGCGATGCAAATGTATACCCGGAGTCCTATCACCGGTGGTCACTATTTTTACTTTTTTGCTTAATCCAACATAGTGAGCATCGTCAATTGTTGCATCATTTATCACAGCGCCTCCCCTGACGACAAAGGTAATGTTATCATGGTTCAGCTTTTCAACCAGCAGTTTATCAGCTACTATCTCACCTGCATTATCTCCAATAAACAATATCTTTTTTGCATTGGCAACCGAAGCAATAAACTGATTATAAAATTTATCCGGTATATCGATATCATGGACTAAATCTTGAAATTTTTTGAGATACCCTGAATAATCCACATCACCAATGCCATAATCTATAATATTACCTGCCAGCGATATCCTTAACGCCTGCTTTATTGGTTCATCATCATCAAGCACCGATTGTAATTGTGGCATCAATGATAGCATTATGTCATTGTTCTGTTGCTTAACGTTAGCAAAAGGGTCATCAATCCCCGTTAATACTTTTATCTTTTTATAGAGCACATATGCACAGTCAGGTGGTGTGTCATATCTATTCTTTGCAATCATCAATGTGAGCTGTTGCATAATGCTATGAGCTTTATCAGCCTCGGGTGATAGCTGCGAAATAATTCTGTAAACGTGATTTACATGGCAGGGAATGCAATGGTATGTGGGTTTCATGGTTTAATTCTGTATCATTCCGTACAATATAATACAGTATCTTCAATACCATCTGTTTCTTTAAGACGCACTTTTACCTTATCATTCAATTTTGTATTAATCTTAATGCCACAGTAATCAGGCTGTATGGGCAATTCCCTGTTGCCCCTGTCAATCAGCACTGCCAGCCGTATAATCTGAGGTCTGCCAAATGACATCAGGGTTTCCAGTGCAGCTTTTGTTGTTCTGCCCGTAAAAATAACATCATCCACCAGTATAACTATTTTTTTGGTAATGTTAAACTCAATGATGGTATCTTTTATAGCAGGTATAACACCCCGTGTAGCTAAATCATCCCTATAAAATGTTATATCCAGCGTCCCCATTTTTATTTCATTACCACCGTGTAATTCCAGAAGCTTTTTTATACGCTTTGCAATTTCAACACCTCGTGTCTGTATGCCAACAAGTGTTACGTTTGCCATATCGCCAAATTCATTGATAATATCAGTGCTAATTTTTTTTATACTCTCATCAATCTGCTGTTTGTTCATCAAAATCTTTTCTTCACACACTGTTGCACCTCCGCATGATATTCCTGTAAGGACCTCACCGTGAAATGTCCAGCTTTTTTTGTGAAAATCATCCCCTGTACAGCAGCTTTTGCAGCAGCAATGGTCGTGATGATTGGCACATGATAGCGTACTGCTGCCTGCCGTATGGTATAGGCATCTTCTTTAGGTACTTTGCCCGCCGGGGTATTGATAATCAAGTCAACTTGTTTATTCTTAATAACATCAACAATATTTGGACGTCCTTCGCTTACCTTATACACCTTTTCACAGGGGATACCATGAGCATTAAGGTAGGCAGCAGTACCTTCAGTGGCAATGAGCTTATAGCCTGCATCATAAAGCAAACGCATTTCTGGAAGCAGCTCTTCTTTTGAACGCTGGTTGATACTTAAAAATATTGTCCCGTGCAACGGCAACGTATCCCCCGCTCCTAACTCGGCTTTATAAAATGCTTCGCCAAAATTGTTAGCTATACCCATCACCTCGCCGGTTGATTTCATCTCGGGCGATAGCAATGTATCCACACCTGGAAATTTATTAAAAGGTAATACCGCCTCTTTAACACTACAATACGGCATAGTGTTAGCCTGTGTTAATCCAAAATCCTTGAGCTTTTTACCCAAAAGTATCTGCACGGCTATCTTAGCAAGCGGAACGCCTGTTGCCTTAGATACAAATGGTACCGTACGCGAAGCACGGGGGTTAACCTCCAGAACATAGAGCACATCATTTTTAATTGCAAATTGGATGTTTAATAATCCAATAACACCAAGCTCGTGTGCTAACGCAGCCGTTGTTGCCATAATGGTGTGCATCATTACAGGCTTAACGCTCACCGGCGGCAACGAGCATGCCGAGTCACCCGAATGAATTCCAGCCAATTCAATATGCTCCATAATGCCAGCAACATAGACATCCATGCCGTCACACAGCGCATCAACATCAATTTCAAGAGCATCATCTAAAAATTTATCAATAAGGATAGGATGCTCGGGCGATAGTTCTGCAGCAGAAACTATATACTCAATCAGGCTTTTTTCATCATACATGATTGCCATTGCCCTTCCACCAAGCACATATGATGGACGCACCAGCACGGGATACCCTATCCTGTTTGCCTGTTCAAGAGCCTGCTTCTGGGTAAATGCTATACCATTTTCCGGCTGATGTAAATTTAATTTTTTTACAACCTGTGCAAAACGCTCTCTGTCTTCAGCCCTATCAATTGCATCGGGTGGAGTGCCAAGAATTTTTACCCCATTCGCCTCCAGACGCTGTGCCAATCGCAACGGTGTTTGCCCACCAAACTGAATAATAACCCCTTCAGGTTTTTCTTTTTGATATATATGGATAATATCCTCCAGTGTAAGCGGTTCAAAGTATAGCCTGTCCGAGGTATCATAATCCGTTGAAACCGTTTCAGGGTTGGAGTTTACCATGATGGATTCAACGCCAGCATCACGCAGAGCAAATGACGCATGACAGCAGCAATAATCAAATTCTATTCCCTGCCCAATCCTGTTGGGGCCGCCACCCAGAATCATTATTTTTCGTTTATCCGAATACCTGGCTTCATCCTCATCATCATACGACGAATAGTAATAGGGCGTGTATGCTTCAAACTCGCCGCCACAGGTATCAACAAGTCGGTAGCCGGGGACAATTCCATTTTTTTGGCGATAGTTCCTTATATCATCTTCAAGCTCGGACAATCGTTTTGAATAATCCTTCTGTGAATCAATCCCCTTCGCATACAGTAATGTCAATTCATCCTTATGTGCTAAATATGCCAGTTGCCTGTCCGAATATCCCCATTGTTTCATCCGTACAATAATATCTTTTGATAACCCACTGTTTAATTGTGCAATACAATCATGTTCGGCATCAACTAATTCTTTAAGCTGATGCAAAAACCATGGATCTATTGATGTTAGTGAATATATGGTATCAACACTCCAGTGTAATTCCAGTGCTTTCTTTATGTAAAAAACTCTATTTTCCTTTGGAATTCTCAAATTCATTTCTATAATGTCATTTTTTTTATTTTCAGATAATCCATCAAGCATTGCATCAATCTTTACATTCCCGTCCGAGCCAAACCCATACCGTTCAATCTCCAGAGAGCGTAAAGCTTTTTGAAATGATTCTTTAAAGGTACGCCCTATAGCCATTGCTTCGCCAACAGATTTCATCTGTGTCCCTAACGTTGTATCAGCACCCTCAAATTTTTCAAATGCCCACCGTGGTATTTTGGTAACAACATAATCTATGGTTGGCTCAAAACACGCCGGTGTTTCACGGGTGATATCGTTGCGGATTTCATCAAGGGTAAGCCCTATGGCCAATTTTGCTGCAATCTTTGCAATAGGAAAACCGGTAGCCTTGGACGCCAATGCTGAGCTGCGGCTAACGCGTGGATTCATCTCAATAACCATAATCCTTCCATCGTCTGGGTTTACAGCAAATTGAATGTTAGAACCACCGGTTTCCACGCCGATCTCTTTTATTATTGCTATTGCCATATCACGTAAAACCTGATATTCCCTGTCGGTTAAGGTTTGTTGTGGAGCTACCGTGATTGAATCACCGGTATGTATACCCATGGGATCAAAATTTTCTATTGAGCACACAATGACAACATTATCGTTTAAATCACGCATTACCTCTAATTCAAATTCCTTCCACCCAATAACTGACTCCTCCAGTAAAACCTGACTGATAGGCGATTCATCCAATCCCCTGCGCACCAGTTCAATAAAATCTTCCTGGTTATACACTATATTGCCGCCGGTACCACCCAATGTAAAAGCAGGACGTATGATAATAGGAAGCGATATGGATTCAAGAACCGTTAGTGCTTCATCTATTGAGGAAGCCAATACAGAACGGGGAACCTGTAAACCTATTGAAAGCATTGCTTTTTTAAATAGGTCCCTGTCTTCAGCTTTTTTTATGGCTTCAATTTTTGCACCTATGAGCTCAACACCATATTTTTGTAATGTACCGCTGTCATAAAGCTGTACTGCTATATTTAAAGCAGTTTGACCGCCAACTGTTGGCAGCAGAGCATCAGGTCTTTCACGTTCAATAATCTGTGCCACTATATCATGAGTAATTGGTTCAATATAGGTCCTGTCAGCAATCTCCGGATCGGTCATAATGGTTGCTGGATTGGAATTAACAAGAACTATCGTATAACCTTCTTCCC
>JAKPOE010000354.1 GCA_029548025.1 Spirochaetota bacterium | reverse complement strand
ACTGGGGTTATCCATTGAGTTAGGCGCATTCCTTGCAGGTGTCATCATTGCAGCATCAGAATATAGCGGGCAAACATTCAGTTCAATGATACCATTCAGAGATTTATTTACCAGCTTTTTCTTCATATCTATTGGGATGCTCCTTGATCCTTCCATTGTTATGTTGAATATTATCACCATGTCATCATTATCACTGGGTGTTATTGCTATCAAATTGTTCATAGTAACAGTAATTGTTATTGTTGTTGGCTATCCATTGCGAACTGCATTATTGACGGGCTTTGCATTAGCACAAATAGGTGAATTTTCATTTATATTGGCTCAAATTGGAATAGCAAACGGTTTGTTTAAAGACAGCGAATATCAGCTTTTCCTGTCAGTAGCCATCTTATCAATGGCAGCGACCCCTTTTATGATTAAGTATTCATCCTTAATAACAGATATAATATTAAAACTACCTTTACCCAGAGCTATCGTGTATGGTCTGGCATATACAGGTAATACCTACAAAGATGAAATGAAAGATCATATTATAATTGTTGGATATGGTATCAATGGTAAAAATGTAGCAATTGCTGCAAAAAGTATAAACATCCCCTATATCATCATAGAAATGAATCCTGAAACAGTAAAGAAGGAAAAAAGAGAAGGTGAAAATATCATCTATGGTGATGCATCACAGGAAGACATGCTTTATCATGTGAATATTGAATCAGCACGGGTACTGGTTGTAGCGATAGCAGACAGGGCAGCAATAAAACGCGTAATAGTATTGGCTAAGCGATTAAATCCAAATATACATAGTATTGTGCGTGCGCGATTTGTTGGTGATATGAAAGAATTAATAGAATTAGGTGCAGATGAGGTAATACCCGAGGAATACGAAACATCAATAGAAATTTTTGCGCGGGTATTGCAGTATTATGGTGTTCCCAGAAACGATATTGAAACACTTGTCACTTCAATCCGTGCAAAGGGATATGCAATGTTACGCCAACTACATAATGCTTCGCATGATACCATACCCATTGATGAAATTGATATGCAGGCAATTCGTGTTTGTTCTGGTTCACCCGTTGTTGGAAAATCAATTGGGCAGATGCAATTCAGGAAAGTACACCAATTTTCAGTTGTTGCAATTAAAAGAGGTAATATAATAGTTACCAATCCAGGTGCTGATGATGTTATTGAAGGTGATGATATTTTATATGTTGTTGGTAAACGAGAAATTATTGCAAAGGCAGTTGCTGTGTTGCAATTATCACAAAAAGCAAATAGTTGTTAATGTTATTACTGAAGATATATTATTATGAAAACTATCAAAAAATCCCTATAGCAGTGGGATGAATTTTTTACTCATGGCAGTTTTGCATCAATGAATAATCCTGAGTTACTGCATTAATAATACTTCCTGAATGAACATATCACAATGGCTGTGCATGCTTAAGCATGTCCGATGAATTACAGGTGCAAAGAATAGTATAATAATTAATGATTGACTTTTAACGTTCGTTGAGTAAGAATAGATGAACTTTTAGGCAATAACAATAGGATTATTAAATGGAACTATCGCCATCTGCATGGTTAACAATTGGTATTATTCTTATGGCAGTAGAGATACTATTGCCGGGATTTATTATTTTTTGGTTTGGTATTGGAGCATTGATTACTGCAGTACTTGTTTATTCAGGTTTGCTTGAATCATATACATGGCAATGGTTTTGTTTTTTTATTTCGTCGGGTGCTTTTTTAGGGTTATGGTTTGGATATTTAAAAGATAAGGTAAAAGTTAAGACTGCGGATGATTCGCCTGATGTAACTTTAACAGGTAAAAAAGGGGAATGTACTCATGATATTATACCTCCGCAGATTGGAGAGGTGGAGTTGTATGAACCATTCCATGGCGTAAAGATTTGGAAAGCTCAATCAAGTGAACAAATTGCCAAAGGTGAACAAATAGTTGTTGAAGGTGCTGATGGCATTAAGTTGATAGTTAAAAAACATGAATAATAAAAAATATTTTTATACTAAAAATATATAGAGGTTTACTATGCAAATATTAATTATTGCTGTAGCTATACTCATCATTATCCTTATTTATAAAGGAGTCAGGATTGTACCTCAGGCAGAAAATTGGCTTGTGGAACGATTTGGAAAATATGCAGCTACATTAACCCCTGGATTAAATCTTATTAATCCATTGTTTTCAAAGGTAGCTGCAAAAATAGATATTCGTGAGCAGGTATTGGATCTGCCGCCGCAAGGTATAATAACCGAAGATAATGCAGCAGTAAAAGTTGATGGTGTTGTTTTTTTTAAAATTCTTGATCCTTATAAAGCGTTTTATGGTATTGAAAATTTGCATATGGCAATCTCTAATCTGGCGTTAACCACGTTACGTTCCATCATGGGTAAAATGACTCTGGATCAATCATTATCTTCCCGTGATAAAATCAATGCAGAGTTGTTGATTATATTGGACCAGGCTACAGATTCATGGGGAACAAAGATAACACGGGTTGAAATCAAGGATATAGTTCCTCCACAGGATTTGCAGCAGGCAATGGCTTTGCAGATGAAAGCCGAGCGTGAACGCCGTGCGACAGTACTTGAGGCAGAAGCCCAGAAAGAAGCACAGGAAAAAAAGGCAGAAGGATTTAAACGTGCTCAGATACTTGAAGCTGAAGCACGGAAGGAATCAGCTCAACGTGATGCAGAAGCTCGTGAACGTTTAGCTCAAGCAGAAGCTGCTGCAATAGAATTTGTTGCAAAATCATTGAAAAGTACCGGTGGAGACCCACTATTATATCTTCTTGGTATGGAATATGTAAAAGGATTGATAAAATTGGGTGAATCACAGAGCAGTCATGTGGTTATTTTACCATCGGATCTTATTGAAAATTTGAAAAGTTTATTTAAACTAAAATGAAAAATTTATCATCCGATTGTTGATGTGTAAAATGATTAGCACTTAAATATTCAAGGATTTACGTTTTATATATATATCATTATAAGCTTAAAACTCTTTATTATTTATTAAAACTGTATTGATTTTTTTGATGCAGGATTTTCACATTTAGTTGTTAATTATTTTTTATTTTTCTGAGGCACATTATGATGATTGCTCCTCTTATTCAGCCCGAAATAAAAGAACTTATTGATAATAGAGAATTTAGTGTTCTTAAAGAAGTATTCAGTGAATGGGCGCCTGCTGATTTAGCTGAGCTGATAAGCGAACTGCCCGAAGATGAACAGATCATAATTTTTCGTCTTTTACCAAAACAACTTCAATCTCAGACATTTGAATACCTGCAATATGATATACAGGAACACCTTTTACGTAATTTAGCCAAAAAGCAGATAGCTGATATCTTGAATGAGATGTCACCTGATGACCGAACTGCATTATTTGAAGAGTTGCCTGCCGATCTTTTACGCCAGATGTTAGCTCTTCTTTCAAAAGAAGAGCGTGTTACTGCAATGACCTTGCTTGGGTATCCCGAAAATAGCGTTGGTCGTTTAATGACCACTGATTATATAGCTGTCAAAGAAAATATGACCATTGCACAGGTTTTGCATTATATACGAAAATACGGTAAAGATAGTGAAACTCTCAACATGATATATGTAATTGATGATAATGGTAAGTTAATTGATGATATGAAAATGAGGCAGGTATTGCTGTCACAACCAACACGCCGTATAAAAACTTTGATGGATCATAAATTTATAAGCCTCAATGCCTTTGATGACCAGGAAACAGCAATACAGGTTTTTAAAAAATATGACCATTATGCTCTGCCGGTAATTGATGCAGACGGAGCATTACTGGGGATAGTTACTATTGATGACGTATTGGATGTTGAAGAAGAAGAGGTCACAGAAGATATTCATAAGATGGCTGCAGTTGAAGCTCTTGAAGAGCCATATATTGATGAACCTATATTACGATTAACCAGGAAAAGAGCAACATGGTTGGTTGTATTATTTATTGGTGAGATGCTGACAGCTACTGCAATGGGATATTTTGAGCAGGAAATTGCCAAAGCTGTTGTACTTGCTCTTTTTGTACCACTGATTATATCCAGTGGTGGTAATTCCGGTTCACAGGCATCCACTCTGGTTATACGTGCCATGGCAGTGGGTGAGATTACGTTAAAAGATTGGTCAAGGGTATTATTTCGAGAAATACAATCGGGATTTCTATTAGGTTTGATTTTAGGTTCAATAGGGTTTCTGAGGATTAGTATATGGCAAAGATTTTCTGATATGTATGGACAACATTGGATAGGTATTGCGATATCGGTAGCGCTTGCATTGTTGGGGGTTGTTTTGTGGGGGACTATCGTTGGTTCAATGTTGCCATTTATTTTACGCAGACTTGGGCTTGATCCTGCAACATCTTCCGCCCCGTTTGTTGCAACACTGGTTGATGTTTCGGGATTAATAGTCTATTTCAATGTTGCATATCTTATATTAAAAGGATCACTGTTATAAAATCGATAAAAAAACTTCTAATAATTTGATTTTTATGGTGACTATACTATTATGGAGTTTGCATTATGGCACACATAACGTGGAAACCAGGTACGATGTTATATCCTGTGCCTGCTGTGTTGATAACATCCAGTTTTCAAGGCAGAGATAATGTATGTACAGTATCGTGGGTTGGTACGGTATGTACAGAGCCACCAATGATAGGGATATCGTTACGTCCGGAACGTTATACATATGAACTGATTAAAAAATCAAAGGAATTTGTTGTTAACATTCCTGATAAAAAACTGGTGAAAGCAGTAGATTTTTGCGGTGTGCGTTCTGGAAAAAAATATGATAAATTTGCGATAGCTCATCTTACCAGGATTCCAGCAGAAAAAGTAGAAGCACCACTCATTGCTGAATGCCCTCTATCAATTGAATGTAAAGTAATAAAAATTTTAAATTTAGGAAGTCACCATCAGTTTATTGGGAAAGTTTTGCTGGTACATGTAGATGATGCATTATTAGATAAGCGAGGTGCTCTGCACTTAGAAAGGGCAGGGCTACTTTGTTATAATCATGGTTTTTATTGTGCAGTCGATAAACAAATAGGAAAATTTGGGTTTTCAGTTAAAAAAA
>JAKPOE010000142.1 GCA_029548025.1 Spirochaetota bacterium | reverse complement strand
CTTTAAAGCCTGTTTTGTCGACATATTGAACAGAACAAAACAAAAATATGACTTTAAGCTGATAGCGTACTGCATCATGGACAATCACGTCCATATTGTCATCCACACAACCAGCACAGGAGCGCCCATAGCACGCATTGTGCAGTATATTAAGGCACGGTTTGCCGAGATGTATAATAAAATAACCGGCAGGACCGGGCCATTCTGGAATGAGCGCTATAAGGATATCATTGTACAGTTTGCCCATGATGCGTTTCATTATTTGTTGTGGTTGTTGTGGTACATAGCGTTCAATCCAGTACGGAAGCGCAAATGCGATAGTCCTGTCAAGTATCGCTACAGCAGCATACAATCCTATGTACAGGAGGGTGCTGATGTTGGTGTACCGATAGACCATCATGAGTACTTTCTGCAGCTGGGAGACAGTTTCAGCGAACGGGTGAAGCGGTTTTTGCAGTATGAGGAGGCGTACCGCAAGCGTTATTCTATTGCACAGTGGGTATAAAAAAGGGGTCAGAGCTAAAGAAAAGGAATTTATAAATTACTGTCACTATTTATAAAAATTATATTTTTTTATTGATTATTTATGCTATTTATGTATACTATCCAGAATAAACAAAATTATGTATGTGTAAATAAATAGTACTGTAATATACTATCAATTTACTATGTGACAGGGTTTGGCTATGAATAATAATAAATCTATTTTTTTAGGTATTGATGCTGGCTCTACGGCGCTTTCCATTGTTGCTATTGACAGCGGAAAAAATATCGTTGATACAGTGTATACATTTCATCATGGAAAAATTCATGAAGCAATTGCAAACTATTGTGCCCAATTTGGTAAAACCGATGTTTGTGGTATAGGTTTTACTTCTTCGGCAGCTGCTATAACGGGAGGTCACGAGGTTAATAGCATTGTTGCATACGTTACAGCTATTAAACATACTTTGCCGCAGATACGTAGCTGTGTTATTGTTGGTGGTGAAAAGTTTGGTGTTATTGAGTTTGATGACAAAGGCAATTATTCACAGTATCGTGGCAATACAAGCTGTGCAGCAGGAACCGGAGGATTTTTAGATCAACAGGCTCGAAGATTGCAGCTTGATGGTTCACATGAATTGTCTGCCATGGCTTTAAAAAATGACGGTGATATCCCTAAGATTGCATCGCGGTGTGCCGTATTTGCCAAGACCGACCTTATTCATGTACAACAGGAAGGATATGATATCACCGAAATATGTGATGGACTATGTTATGGTGTTGCGCGCAATATTGCTGATACCCTGTTTGCATCGCATACACCTGCGCAGCCGGTTGCCATCGTGGGTGGCGTGTCGTTAAACAGTGCAGTTGTTAAACACCTTGAATCGATTGTAGGTGTAAGGTTCCATGTACCGGAACTATCGCACATATATGGCGCTTTTGGTGCTGCATTATATGTGGCAAATAATACTTTACAAAATGCGGTTGAATTTACCTTCAATACAACATTAAAAAATAAGCTGTATCATTTCCCACCATTAGCAATCACAATGAGCAATTATCCCACATTTAACGGGATTGAATCGTTTGTGCATACATCCCTGCATGATGTTGAGGTGGATATCTATAAACCTATGAATGGCTTCGTTGAAACATTTATTGGCATTGATATTGGGTCCACCAGCACAAAGATGGCACTGATTGATAAACAGGGGACTATGCTGGCAGGTTTTTATACGCGTACTGCGGGAAAACCGCTTGAGGCGGTGCAATCAATTTTTGAAGCGTGTGATGTATATGCTGCAAAACATGGTATAAGCATTTTTGTTAAAGGGGCGGCAACAACAGGTTCGGGACGAAAGTTCATTGGAACACTCATTGGGGCAGATTGTATCCTTGATGAGATTACTGCACATGCAAAGGCAGCATGCACATTGCAGCCCGATGTTGATACAATCATTGAGATTGGCGGACAGGATTCAAAGTTTACCATGATAAAAAATGGCAATGTTATTTTTTCGCAGATGAATAATGTGTGTGCGGCTGGCACTGGCAGTTTCATTGAGGAGCAGGCATACAAGCTGGGATGTAACCTTGCTGAATATGCTACCAGAGCGCTAAATAAACAGTCGCCGCTTTCCAGTGACCGCTGCACAGTATTTATGGAGCGGGATATCAATTATTGCATGAGTCAGGGTTATGATACAGATGAGCTGTTAGCGGCGGTATTGCATTCAGTGGTGGAAAATTATCTTTCTAAAGTTTCCGGCGAGGCTAAGATTGGCAATGTTATCTGTTTTCAGGGAGCAACTGCAAAAAATAAAGCGCTGGTTGCTGCTTTTGAACAAAAGCTGCAAAAGCCTTTGCACGTTTCACAGTACTGTCATCTGACCGGTGCGCTTGGTTGTGCGTTAGAGGTAATGGAATTGGATATTACACAATCAAGTTTTAGAGGTATAGGGCTGTATAAAAAATCAATTCCGGTAAAAAGTGAAATTTGCAATCTGTGTACCAACCATTGCAAGTTAAAAGTTGCTGATGTTGATGGCGAGGTTGTTGCGTATGGATTTTTATGCGGTCGCGATTATCATTACAAAAAGTATGTCAGTAAAACAAAGGGTATCTTTGATTTTAGCAAGGAACGCAATAAGATTGTTACATTATCTTCAAATGAAGATACTGCACAGGTGGGTATTCCGTATGCATTGCACCTTGTTGATGAAATGGATTTATGGATAGACTTTTTTAAACGGTTGAATGTTACGGTTATTACCAGCAGTGGATGTGATGACCCGGTAACTATCGGCAAAAGGATTGCACAGGCTGAATTTTGCGCACCAATTGCTGCATACCATGGACATGTGACATATCTGGCAGATAGATGTAATTATATATTTACGCCTTTTTATTTAGAAAAAGATGCTCCTTCCCATTCAAGGAGACAGTATTGCTACTATACACAGTTTGCGCCATCATTGACCTCGTTAATACCATCGGTTAGCAAAAAAGTTATCATGCCTATACTTAACTATGAAATACAACCATTGAACAGCAGACGATTGCTATACAAAGCCTGCAAACAGATGGGAATTAATGCTAACTCTATTGAAGTTATGATGGCATTTGAACAGGCACAGAATACCCATAAAGAAAATCAGAAAAAATTGATGAAAAGTGGAAAACATGCCATTGAAACCAGAAAAGACATTGCAGTTGTATTGCTTGGCAGGCCATATAATTGTATCCCCGATTCCATGAATAAAAATATACCGTCATTGTTTGTTAATTTAGGCATTCCCGTCCTCTATCAGGATATGATACAGTATAACGATGACGATAGCCATGCAATTGATGAACTGCTCAAAGCATTTCACTGGCACTATGCTGCCAGGATTTTGCAGATAGCTCATGGTATAGCAAAATCTGATGGATTATATCCAGTATTGCTGACATCATTTAAATGCGCCCCCGATTCATTTGTTATGGAGTACTTCAAGCGCATTCTTGATGAGGCGGGCAAACCGTATCTTATATTGCAGCTTGATGAGCATGATTCAACGGTGGGATATGAAACGCGCATTGAAGCTGCTGTCAGGTCATTTAAAAATCATTATACGAAAA